>JAUVNZ010000232.1 GCA_030599435.1 Gammaproteobacteria bacterium
AGCGAATTGCATTCTTCAATTGGCTAGATCCGAAGAACTCCCCCATGCGCCAAATGCAGGGCAAGCATAGACTGGTAGGCGATAGCCCCACCAGCCTGCAAGCTGCATTGAAAAAAGCAAAACAAAATGGCGAGTTAACAGTATTGGCAACCACGCTAAAAACGGAACAAGCAATAAAAATAATTGGTCTGGCATACGTAGACATTCTTATTGAACGCGCAGCCTATGAAGAATATGGAAAGCCCCATATGGAGGGCCAAACGCTGGTGGTCCAGCCAGGATCGAGAGGCATGCGTTTGGGTCGTCTGGATTTGGAGCTGCAAAAGGGGCTCATAAAAAAATGGAACCACAAAATTATTCCCATGCCGGAATCGATTGTAGACGCACAGGAACTGGCTACCTGGTATGAAGAGTACAACGCGAAGGTTAAAGATGATTACCTTAAACGCGTCGAATTACGCAAAACAAAAAAGTCTGGCAAGAGTCCCTACGTGGGAGCAGAAGTGTGTTCAACTTGCCATGCGACACAGCATGCGGTGTGGTCAGATAGCCAGCATGCGATAGCTTATGAAGACCTGGAAGATGTGGGCAAATCTTTTGACCCCGCTTGTATTGGCTGCCATACGGTAGGATTTGACAAACCGGGTGGTTTTTTTGACATTAATGTCACTGGCCATTTGTTAGGTGTGCAATGTGAGTCTTGCCATGGAGCAGGTCGAGAGCATGTGGAAGCGGCTGGTAGAAAGCCGTCACCAAATGCTAAATGGTCTCGTGAGAAGATCTGTGGCCAGTGTCATATCCAGAAACACAGCCCAGGGTTCAATGTTGATACTTATTGGCCAAAAATAGCCCATTAGTTAGACTTTTAACCACTGCTGATGCCTGGATTGTAGACACCCAAAAGCAGGGCCGTTTAGCATATTCCTGTGTAAACAAGCCTGTGTGCCCCGCCTTTTTCACGAATAGCCGCTGTTTCCATGAAATTCCCATAAAGATTAAAAGTTCTGGTTTGTGTGGGCTTTGTGTATTATTACGCAGCAGTTTTTGGGTGTTTTCTTACATTTGGGAGTAGCTATGGAATCCGTTAAAGCAGGCAGTGACGTCTTATTTATCCTTCTTGGGGCAATCATGGTGTTAGCCATGCATTCGGGATTTGCCTTCCTCGAAGTAGGGACAGTGCGCAAAAAGAATCAGGTTAACGCGCTGGTTAAAATCATTGTGGATTTTGCCGTTTCTACCATCGCCTACTTTTTTATTGGTTATTCGGTCGCCTACGGTCTGGGGTTTATGGATGGCGCCCAGGCACTGTCTGAGAAGAATGGTTATGAGCTGGTTAAATTCTTTTTCTTATTAACCTTTGCCGCTGCGATCCCAGCCATTGTTTCTGGTGGTATTGCAGAGCGAGCAAAATTTTACCCGCAGGCTGTGGCCACATTTCTTATTGTCGCTTTGTTATATCCCTTTTTTGAAGGCATAACCTGGAATGGTAACTTTGGTATGCAGGGCTGGCTGGAGGCTCAATTCGGCGCCCAGTTTCATGACTTCGCTGGCTCAGTTGTGGTGCATGCCATGGGCGGCTGGATTGCTTTAGCGGCGGTAATAATTCTTGGCGCACGTCACGGTCGTTATGGCAAAGATGGCACTATAGCGGCTCATCCTCCTTCCAGTATTCCTTTTCTTGCGTTAGGTGCATGGGTCCTCACCGTAGGCTGGTTTGGGTTTAATGTCATGTCCGCGCAGACCATTGATGCGGTCAGTGGCTTAGTGGCTGTGAACTCTCTCATGGCTATGGTTGGCGGAATCCTGGCGGCTTTGATCGTTGGTAAAAATGATCCTGGTTTTGTACATAATGGTCCATTGGCAGGTTTAGTAGCTGTGTGTGCGGGCTCCGACATCATGCACCCGCTGGGTGCCCTGGCTACTGGTGTTGTGGCTGGTGCTCTTTTTGTGATTACTTTCACCCTGACTCAAAACAAATGGAAAATTGATGATGTGCTAGGTGTCTGGCCATTGCACGGTTTATGTGGAGCATGGGGCGGGATCGCCGCTGGTATTTTCGGCTTAGAAGCCCTTGGTGGTATGGGTGGAGTTTCCTTTGTATCGCAATTACTGGGTACGCTCGCGGGTATTTCCGTTGCACTGGGAGGCGGGTTCATTATCTACACGCTTATTAAACAAACTCTGGGTATACGCATGTCTCAGGAAGATGAGCATGAGGGTGCCGATTTGAGTATTCACCGTATTGCTTCGGAATCGTCTTACGAGAAATAATTTTCTTCAGCTGTGCCATGTGGCGGGGATAAATTGTTAGTGTAGTAACAAGAATGTGTAGTAAAAATGAAAACGCGTAAACTCTATATTAAAACCTTCGGTTGCCAGATGAATGAATACGACTCCGCGAAAACGGCGGAGTTGTTGGAAGAAAGCCATGGCCTGAATTTGGTAAAGACACCTGAAGAAGCGGATGTGCTGTTATTGAATACTTGCTCTGTGCGTGAGAAAGCTCAGGAAAAAGTGTTTTCACAATTGGGTATGTGGCGTGAAATAAAGTCGACCCGACCCGACGTAGTGATTGGTGTTGGAGGTTGTGTGGCCAGTCAGGAAGGTGAGGCTATACGTGCACGCGCGCCCTATGTGGATCTGGTGTTTGGCCCCCAAACCCTGCATCGATTACCGCAGATGCTTGAAGAGTTTGAGCGTGAAAGTAAGCCGCAGGTTGATGTTTCTTTCCCTGAAATTGAAAAATTTGATTGTCTGCCAGAGCCCCGAGCTGATGGTCCATCTGCCTTCGTGTCTGTCATGGAGGGTTGCAGTAAGTACTGTACGTTCTGTGTGGTGCCATACACTCGTGGCGAAGAAATCAGCCGGCCGTTTGATGATGTGCTTGCCGAAGTGGCCAAGCTTGCAAAGCAGGGCGTTCGTGAAGTGAACCTGTTGGGGCAAAACGTCAACGCCTATCGAGGAGTAATGAATGATGGCGAGCTCGCTGATCTTGCCCTGCTAATTCATTATGTGGCTGCCATAGATGGCATAAATCGGATTCGTTATACCACCTCGCATCCAGTCGAATTGAGTGATAGTTTGATTCAGGCTTATGCCGATGTGCCTGAACTGGTGGGGCATTTGCACCTGCCTGTGCAGAGCGGTGCCGATCGTATTCTTACTCAAATGAAACGTGGGCACACCGCTCTTGAATACAAAGCTAAAGTGAGAGCATTGCGCCAGATTCGTCCGGATCTCAGTTTATCATCTGATTTTATTATCGGTTTTCCAGGGGAAACCGAGGCCGATTTTCAAGCGACCATGGATCTTATTGATTCGGTGGGTTTCGATCATTCTTTCCGTTTTATATATAGCCCACGCCCAGGTACTCCGGCTTCCAGTTTGCCTGATGATGTCCCCATAAAGCTTAAAAAACAGCGGTTAGCGCTGTTGCAGGATCGACTTTCTGAGATGGCATC
>JAUVNZ010000057.1 GCA_030599435.1 Gammaproteobacteria bacterium
AATTTCCCTTTCAATTGATTTTCATGACAGAGCAAATGCGGCACGAAGCGGACTCTCGACATACTGGTATTGGGTGACCGCTTACACCCTCAAGCAGACATTGACCAGGAGCTTTCTGACGGATAATCTGGCTTAGAAAGCCGACTTTCAACGTTGCCATTAACAGGCTGGCCGGAGCTGCGTTTAAATCATGTGAGGGTACTCTACGTGTTTAATAGTAAGCCTGATAACCGCATAAGCAACTAGAGCGCCAACCACAATTGAGAGCAAATCATAGGGATCAAAAACACCGTGGATAAAGTAGCTGGCTGTATTGTCCAGAATTGCTACATAGGAAAACCACTCTGGCAGCAATTCTACAATGCCGGGGGCAATATTCTGATGCTGGCCAATCTCAAAACCACTATTGATTAACATCCATGTGATACAAACAATAAGACCTCCCCGCTTCCCACACCCAATCATACCGGTCAGTATTAAACTAAATGCTATCACATGGAGAAATGTTGGTAGGTGATACCCAACTCGCCCAAATACCGATGCTATCTGCTCATACATACTAAGAGCTTGCGGAAGAAAATAGATATGTTCAGCTGGGCGGTCAAGAATGTAAACGATCACTCCCAACGCCAATGCTAGCGCACCAAGCAGGACTTGCGTCCAGTTAATAGAATGATGTGTGATTTGATTATTTCGCAAAGCTAAAATCAATATACTCTTAAAAAGATAATAACCAATAGAACCACCCAGTTGAAATGATTCAATGAGCATCTATATTATAAATATAGGGTATTCTTCTATAAAAGTGAAATAGGAACACTCAACATGAAGAAATTCGGCAATCTTTTCCGTGCACTTATTACCCCCCCTCTCTTCATCCTGGGTGTATTGAGTAATATTGCTTCAGGTGGTGGTGGGTTCGATATCGGCCCGATCTGTATATTCGGCCCGTGCACGCCAACGCTACCAAGTTACACTATTAGCGGCACAGTAAGCGGCCTAACGGGCACTGGTCTTGTGCTTCTGAACTCCTCCACTTATCAATCCGATTACCGCAGCATTACGGCTAATGGTAACTTCACTTTTCCAACCGCCATACAAGATGGCTCCAGTTACAACGTCATCGTCCTGACACAGCCCACTGCCCCTACTCAAATCTGCACAGTCAACAACGGTTCAGGCACTGTAAGTGGGTCAAATATCACTAACGTATCAGTTGTTTGTGTACAAGCCGACACCATCGGCGGCACAGTAAGCGGTCTGGCGGGCCATGGCTTTGTGCTTCAAAACAACGGCACCGATGACCTTGCTATCACCGCCAACGGCGGTTTCACATTTGCTACAGCCTTAGTGAGCGGCAGCTACAACGTCACAGTTCGGACCCAGCCCTACAGTCTGCCTCAGATCTGCACGGTCAACAACGGTTCAGGTACGGTTAGCGGGGCCGACATCACTAACATCTCGATTGTCTGTACAACCATCACCTACACCATCGGCGGCACGGTAAGCGGCCTGACGGGCAGTGGCCTTGTACTTCAGAATTACAATACTAATAGTGGCGGTACTTATGATCTCGGTATTACTGTGGATGGGGTCTTTACATTTCCTACAGCTTTACCAGATACCTACAATTACAGCGTCACTGTCCTGACCCAACCCACCGGGCAGACCTGCACGGCTTCCTATGCCAGCGGCAGGCTATCTGGGGCGGACGTGACAAATGTCTCAGTAACGTGTTCGAAGGTCTCACCCCTGTACAGTACAAATGGGTTTAATTGGAACGATTATGTCCAGGGGAGCGATATTGCAAATGCCACGGACACGGCCTGCGATGCGGCCACAGACACGGCCTGCCTGCATGGGGGCGAGATACGTATGGTGGAACTCACCGGGTGGGCCTCATGCACTGGCATCACGGCCTCGGACGCACTTGGTGCGTTTGACTGGATCTGTGATGACAGCACGGGCACGGCCAGGGTCATATCCAGCGGCCTCGCATCCGGCTACGGGCTTGCAAACCTCCTGGACTTTGCCTCGCCCGGCTGGAAGGAAAACAGTCTGACGGTTTACAAAGATGCTGTTGAAATTGAGACGACCACATCGGCCGTATGGTGGCCAACCCCGGTAGTGGCAAACACTACGGGCGGCGCGCTGGATGAGGCCGGTACAATCTACGTGGTGCCGAGTGATACTATTGCGGCCTATACCCTTGAAGCGGACAGCGTGGCCCTGGTCGCAGCACCGGGCGTGGTCATTAACGGTCCGGGAGTTGGATATACTATCGATGTCATATCCGCCCGTAGCAAGAACTTCCTCTGGGTCGAGGGAATGGTAAGCGCGGTGGGCGACAGCGAGGGCGTGTACTGGGGAACGGTAAGTTTCTCGACGATGCGAAATCTCACGGCCCGGTACGCATCATTTGGGACCGGGGTGCATCTTTGGGGCTCCTCGAACAACGTACTTTTGGGCATAACTGCGAGCAATAATTCTTCTTACGGGGTCTATCTCGAGTCCGCCTCGAACAACAACACACTCAAGGACGTGACCGCGAGCAATAATTCTTCTTACGGGATCCGTCTCGCGGGAGCCTCGGGCAACACGCTCTTGGAGGTGACTACCAGCAATAACAGTACTAGCGGGGTCTATCTCGGCTTCTCCTCGGACAACACACTCACGGGCGTGTCTGCGAGCGGTAATGGTGAAGGGGTCCGTCTCGAGGGGGCCTCGGGCAACACGCTCTCAGGCGTGACCGCAAGCAATAATACTACCGGAGTCGTTCTCTGGGACTCATTGAGCAATACGTTCTCGGACGTGACCGCGAGCAATAATCCTAATTACGGGGTCCGCCTCTCGTCCTACTCGAACAACAACACGCTCTCGGGCGTAACTGCGAACAATAATGGTGAAGGGGTCCGTCTCTCGTCCGCCTCGAACAACAACACGCTCTCGGGCGTGACCGCAAGCAATAATTCTTACGGGGTCTATCTCTGGAACTCCTCGGATAATTACTTCACCGGAGACCTCAAGGTAGGGAACAATGCCTACGGAAACTGTTATGAAAGCGGTGGAATCAATCCCGGACTCGTGCATGGCACCTGTGCCAATAATGGAGTATCCGACGCAACGCTTACCACCGGCGTCACCATCGCAGGAGCCTTCATTGCCATGATTACCACTGAGGATACGGTCAATATATCTGACACGAATGGCACAGCCTCATACGCAGACATCACTGACTGGTCGAACTTCGAGAACCCCTATCGAACCTGGGGAAAGTTTAGCACCTACGCTTTCCCTAGCGCAGACCAAAAGGGCAGTTGCGCCTCGGGACAGACCTGCCAGATATGGGACTGGTCACTGCTATCAACAGATACGGTAATCAAGGGTGTACTCCCTCTGCCCACTGGCAACGATACACTCACGCATATGTGGTCTGACTTAAGCATCTCGACCATCCTCCGCAATGCGGTAGAGATACAGGATGACAGCATAGGTAACGAAAACACACTCTGTGAAACAGACGAGACGTGCCTGTATACACCGAACATGGGCGCCTACCAGGGCCACGGTAACCTGATATCCGCAGGTGCATTTACCGACGGTATTGTAACGGGTGTAACCCTGATGAAGTATGAGTCTAACGGTTACTAGCGCAGGGGCGGTTAGTCTCTAATAGGTATAAATTTACTAACAAATTGAGTGGCCGCTTTGGGTCGGATTTGTCCCTTCAAGTATATTTACCGAAGGTCCGTTAACGCAAAACTCAGATTATCCTGAATTAGCAGAGTAAACATAGACACCCACAAATTAGAAAATCCATAATTACTTCCCACTGCTGTCCCGTTAACAGCTAGAGGTATGGGTCGGGAACTTCTTGCTTAGACCGTCACCCGCAAGGATGCGGGTGCGAGCCCCATGGATGGGTTCACTGCGTGTCTCAGCAAGAAGTTACCGATTCATGTCTCGGTTGGTAGAATCATCGGCTAATACCTGCTATATCGCTATTTGTATACAATAATATATTTTTTTAACGGGACAGCAGTGATTATTTCCATTTAAAATAAATTCACTTTATTATCGTATGTTTAAATACGATTCAGCTTGATTTTGCAAGCTATGAATTTAAACCTGAAATACATGGTATGCCAAACAGTAGCCTAAACAACATATATAGTGTCAGTTCACTCAACCAGTCTGTAGCAAACCTGCTGGAACAGGAATTTGCCTGGATTTGGGTGGAAGGTGAAATATCCAATCTGGCACAACCGGCTTCGGGCCATATTTATTTCAGCCTGAAAGATCATTCGGCACAGGTCAGCTGCGCCATGTTTAAGGGGCGCAACCGTACGCTAAAGTTTCAGCCTGAAAATGGCAATCAGGTACTACTGCGTGCCAAAGTCAGCCTGTACCAGCCCCGTGGCAACTACCAGTTAATTGTCGATCGCATGGAAGAAGCCGGTGATGGTGCGCTGCGCCGTCAGTTTGAACAGTTAAAAATCAAACTCGCAGGTGAAGGCCTGTTTGATGAAGCCGCTAAACAGGAAATACCCGAGTTACCTGAATGCATCTGCATTATTACCTCAAAAACCGGTGCCGCTATTCATGATGTTTTAAGCGTGTTCAAAAGACGTTTCCCCTCTATTCCGCTTAAGTTATTCCCGGTACCGGTTCAGGGCGCCGAATCTGCAGCTGCGATAGTCAATGCAATTAAACTCATCGGCGAACATGTCTCTAGCGGTTTATTAAACTGCGACGTTATTTTACTGGTGCGTGGCGGTGGCTCTCTGGAAGACCTGTGGTCATTTAATGAAGAAAGCGTCGCAAGAGCTATTTATGACTGCCCTGTCCCTATCGTCAGTGGTGTTGGCCATGAAGTGGATGTAACTATTGCAGACTATGTTGCTGACGTTCGTGCAGCCACACCCACGGCCGCTGCAGAAACGGTTACCCCGGACCAGTCCACATGGTTACAGTCATTTGACTGGTATCAGCAGCGATTACAACAATTAGTTAAAGATAAAATTGAACGCCATCAGGAAAAAGTTCAATGGATACATCGCCGTCTACAGCAACAGCATCCTGAAAATCAGCTACAACGTTCAAGGCAACGTAGCGATGAATTAATAAAACGATTAATTCGTTATAGCCAGTCGATGCTTGATCACCGTCAAAACAAACTGGCGACTAACAAGGCAAAACTTTATGCACAAAACCCGATGTTGTTATTAAAACAAAATCGACAGTCAGCACAGTTTTTACAGTCAAGATTGCAACAGGCAACATTGAACTTGTTAACACAAAAAAAATCACTGTTAAGTAATGTAGCAAGAACATTAAATGCAATAAGTCCATTACAAACACTGGAACGTGGTTACTCAATAACCTTAAATGATAAAGAGGTAGCCATTTATTCTGTCAAACAGATAAAACCTGATGAAAAGATAAAAACACGTTTGTTTGATGGCCATATCATTAGTACCGTGGAATCATGTACCGGCATTGATGAATAATTCATGTTCAAAACAGCGGTCTGACCCCCGTCTGATATCACACGAAATTTACGACTTCTGGTCGATGGTGAAATCATCACATCTATGCAATATATGGGTGAACAACTGGGGGTACGGGTAAAAACCAGACCACGTGAACTGCGTAACAGGGAGTCACTGATATGGGGACCGGTCGCCACCGCAATTGTCTGGGGACTGGCATTTTCCAGCCTGTTAACACTGTTTGCGATACCACTAATATTTCGACTATTTGTCAATAAACCGCTTAAAAACACCTCATTGTATTAAGCTTGAGAAAATACACTGACAGATTCAGCAAGCTGTTTTTATAAAAATTAACCTAAACAGGTGGTTTACCGGTGAGAATGGTTTATTCTATATATTTGCATTGAGTGATAGATTTATGGTAAAAAGTCGCTCGCAATATATTATACAAAACAGCATTTTCAATTAAGTCATTGATTTAATATGATAAATGTGTAAATTGGAGTTATAAATGGCAAATACAGCGCCAACAGAAAATCGCACGTTTAAGCCTTACAAAGAAAAAAAAGGTGAAGATTATATGAGTGAAGGCCAGATCAAGCACTTCACCGAAATTCTTGACACGTGGAAAATTGAACTGATGTCAGAAGTTGATCGCACCGTTGATCACATGAAAGACGAAGCAGCAAACTTCCCTGACCCCGCAGACCGTGCAACACAGGAAGAAGAATTCAGCCTTGAGCTACGCACTCGTGACCGTGAACGCAAACTCATTAAAAAGATTGACGATACCATGGCATCAATGAGTACAGGTGAATATGGTTATTGTGAAACCTGCGGTGTCGAAATCGGCTTACGTCGAATGGAAGCACGTCCAACAGCAACGCAATGCATCGACTGTAAAAGTCTGGACGAAATCAAAGAGAAACAGACACGCGGGAAATGATATCAACCACAGGATATTAACTTACAGTATGAATCTAAAAAAGCCGGTATTTTTTATCGGCTTTTTTAGTCCGCGAATAACGCAAAAGACGCGAAAAAAACGCAAATCAAAAATGAATAATTTATCTCGGTCATCCTGAACGCTAGTGACAAATCTTAAGATAATTGCACAAAAATAGAGGTATAAGATCCTTCACTAGCGTTCAGGATGACTAAATTGAAGCGTGTGTTTTAAAACCAAAAAATTTTATTTGCGTTTTTTTCGCGTCTTTTGCGTTATTCGCGGACTAAAACAATCTTTTAAATGCCAAATCACAAACCAACAATCTACAAAGGCCGTTTCGCGCCCTCACCAACAGGACCCGTACACTACGGCACACTGATTGCTGCGGTTGGCAGTTACCTTCAGGCTAAATCAAATAAAGGAAAATGGTTAATACGCATGGAAGATGTTGATATTACACGCAAAGTTGCTGGCTCTGATGTTGATATCCTGAAAACACTGGAAGTCTTCGGTTTTGAATGGGACGAAAAAATCATCTATCAATCTGAACAGACTGCCCACTATGAGCAGGCGTTAGAGCAGCTCACCTCTCAATCACTGGTATTTCCCTGTTTATGTTCACGTAAACAACTTTCAAAATCAGATAGCACAATTTATCATGGAACCTGCCGCAGACGCCAACTACCCGAAAAAAATGAACATGCATTACGTCTGCGAAGCAAAAATATCTCCATCGAATTTAATGATGCTGTGATGGCCCGGCAATCACAAAATATCAAACAACAATGTGGTGATTTTGTCATCAAACGCCGAGACGGTTTATTTGCCTATCAGTTGGCCGTTGTGGTAGATGATGCCTTGCAAAATATCAGTGAAATTGTACGTGGTGCGGACCTGCTCGATTCCACGCCACGACAAATCTACTTACAGCAGTTGCTAAATTACCCCACACCGGACTATTGCCATTTACCACTCGCAGTAGATAATTCTGGCAATAAGATTAGCAAGTCTGAAGGCGCAACTAAAATTGATCTGCAACATAAGGAACAGCAACTGGTCAGTGTACTGGATTTTTTAGGTCAAAACCCGCCTGATGAATTAGCACAATCCAGTATTAACGACATCTGGTTATGGGCAACAGAACACTGGGATGTCACACAAGTTTCATCAAACTGTCATATTCAACCTGTCCTGGATCAAAAATAACATCTGCCAGTTATGGTAAAAAGCACTCTACCAGCAACTTAATAAACTATCGAAGTTTTAGCAAACACCGTGTATGCTAAACAAAAAATATAAAACCTATTTAAAGAGGAAACCACGTGTCTGATATTGAAATCAACTCCGTTCTAATCGAAAACCGCTTATTTGAACCCAGTGCTGAATTTACCGCCAAAGCACGTTTAAAACCAGATGATTTAAAAGCTCTGCATCAACAGGCTGAAGATGATTATGAAGGATTCTGGGCTGACCAGGCCAGACAACACATGGACTGGCACACGCCTTTTACAAAAACACTGGATGACAGTCAGGCTCCTCATTTCAAATGGTTTACCGACGGCACCATGAATGCCAGTTACAACTGTATTGATCGTCACCTGGCTAACAACGCAGACAAAACAGCTATCATCTTTGAAGGCGAACCCGGCGATACTCAACACATCAGTTATCAACAGCTGCATGATGATGTTTGCCAGTTTGCCAATGCATTAAAAGCCAAAGGCATCAACAAGGGTGACCGCGTGATTATTTACATGCCGATGGTTCCAGAAGCCGTGATCGCCATGCAGGCATG
>JAUVNZ010000120.1 GCA_030599435.1 Gammaproteobacteria bacterium
CACAGGAAGATCACCAAAACGATCATTTACAATTTCGTGCCAGTTCATAATCGGCAAGGGATAGGCCTTGGCAATGCCGTTAAGCGCTATGCCTAGCACAAAGTCTGAATCATCCAGCTGGTCTGCAGCTACCACTTTAACAAACTGGGGATGATCAATAGAGGGAATACCATCTTTTGGTGGACCACCTTTAAAAACCTCTTCCTCAGGGATGGTGGCGCCCTGCAAATCGAAGCCGTTCAGTGGTTGCGCCAGGATCACTGCGTTGTATGCGAACAACACAATAGCGCCAAGTGCTGTGGCGATAAAAATTCGCCTGAAAGAAATTTTGTAAGCCGCCTTCATACACAAGGAGACTTCTCAATACCGGCTTCATTACAGGGAGAATGAAATGGTGGGCGACGTGCACGGTATCCGGTGTATCCAAATATTGAGATAACAGCGCTAAAAACCATTTAAGAAACCCCTGTTTTTAGCCGAAATAGACTGTATGTCAGTCAATTACGAATATTCAGCCTCATCATACCGAGAGGAAAATTTTGCTACTGGCAAGATTTTACTTTTGGGCAGCCTCGTATTGGCTACCATAATGCTTTTTCTCTCACTTATTGCAGTGGAGATTCTTGCATTGACCTTGATGGAAGGAGCTTTTGCTAATTCAATAATATTTCCAGCCTATGAATTTAAGGAAATTGCCAACACCTTATGGCCTCTAAATCCATGGTCAACATTACAGCAATGGTTAGCTCAACCGGTATTTAAGGTAACTTATTATGATGAATTGTCTGGACTGTCTGTATGGGCAGTTTATTATTATTTACCAGGTATTATCTCGAATCTAATAGTTGCCCTGGCATCTGTTTTATATTTTTATAAGCTGTCGTCCAACTCAGTTTCGCCAAATACACTTGTTCTAATGGTCATCGCTGCTCTTTTTCTTATCATTCCCACTTTTTATATAAGCATCGCCGCACATTGCGCCGGAGCTAACTGGATGTTTTATGTGATGTTAAGGGCCTGGCAAAGTGATATTGGAAATATAGCGACAATTCTGGAACAGTCGACAGTTAATATGACTGCCATATACCTTGTATGCCAATGGACTCTTGTCGCAGCCGGCATATCCGCATACATCATACTTTTTCGTAAGCTCGTTAATTCCCCTTATAAATAACACTCACGACTCAACTTAATTCAATGTTGATGATGTTGCATATCTTGCATCGGTTTATCGGCATCTTTACGCACTATAAAAGTACCTGATATTTCCTTACCATCCTCAAATTCCAATATGATTTCGACTTTATCTCCAGAATGCAACTTACGTTTTGGCTTTATCAACATCAGGTGATAACCGCCTGGTTTGAAATGGAACATCTCTCCCTTAGGCAATATGAGCTTGTCCTGCTTTTCCATTTTCATCATGCCTTGTTGAACTTTGGAAAGGTGAATTTCTACTTCGACAAAATCTTTGCTTTTGACCGAAATGATTACATTGTCTTTTTGATCTTTATTGTGCAGGATAAAATAACCCGCAAGTACTCTGGAGGTAGGAGGAGCTTCCCTTATCCAGGAATCTTTTATTACGATACCATCCGCTAAAAGTGGCTGCGCATAAAATAATAAAATTAAAACACCAACGATATTCTTAAACATGACTGTATACCTCATTCCAGTTTTAATCATTTTCTGTATAGGCGCGGCGGATTATTGTAAAAATTTTTACAAAACGTTCCACATCGTGCGGCGGTGAGACAACTGCGGATACACTCGCAGATGGATCTATAATATAGATGCTTGCAAAGTGATTTACAAGATACTCCTCGTCTTTGGATAATGTACTCATATCCCTGATAGGCTGGCTTGTTTTCATATCTTCATAATCATACGTAGCGCCTATTGGAGTACTAAGCTTATCAATCTCCGTATTATTTTTTCCTGTTATTGCAATAAAATCGCTATTAAAATAATTGATGTATTCTTTTAGATGCGCAGGCGTGTCACGAACCGGGTCCACAGAAGCAAATATGAATCGCACCGGTTGATTGTTATTGGTCGGTTTAGCTTGAATTAAACTGGAGGCGGTATCCATAACCCCTAGAGTTGTTGGGCAGACATCTGGACAGGATGTATATCCGAAAAATATCACGCTCCATTGATTCTTTAACTGCTGCCTGGTGAAGTTCTGACCGTTTTGGTCAAGTAAAGTAAATTCCGGGAGCGACCTTGGAATTTCCAGAATCTGTAAACCTTTTTCATTTTCCAGCTCAGGAATATTCTGGCTTGTTGATGGACGCAAAAAAATTACTATAGTCGCCACCGCAGCCCCAAGCAATATGATCAGCAATAATGTTCTGAATAATAGTTTCCTGGCTTGTTCTGTATTGTTATTACTCAAAGTAATCTGCTTGGGTATCTAACTGAAGATCACAAAATATTTTTCAAAGGCGCTTTCAGCATTCTACGGTAGTTCACTATCTCTTACTAAACAACCGCAATGGCGGGCGCCAAGGATGACATACACGGACGTATTAATGTCGCGGGAGGCATGGCAAGGATTGTTCCCTACAATCCTTTTGCATTTCCTCCATCCATGGAGGTCAGTGCCGGGAGTGACTGCGACCATTAACCGTAGGTGAAAGTCCATTAAAACTTCAGACTTAAATCTACTTAAAAAATAACTAAATGGAAATTTAATATGGTGGGCCCGGTAGGACTTGAACCTACGACCAAGGGATTCACTGTTACCTACTATTTCTAATAGGAGCGGACTATCTCATCACCCACAACCACTGGGACATTGGATGTTAGGGTGCGGGACGCTCTTGCCTGTTATTAAGAACACTTAGCGTTTCGTTGCGAACAAAAAACCAGTTCTCAGGTAGTCTCTGCACCTTCCGGAGATGTATCTCCGGCTTGGCTCAGGATTGCCAGCAGCCAGTTTCTAAGAAAAAATAGAAATAGCTGTTAAGGTTTCCCTGAATTCATCCCGTTCATTTCATATCTTTCGATTATGAACGCACCATTTGATGAGTCCCCTGCTCTAACCAACTGAGCTACAGGCCCAAACGGGGGGTATTTTAACATCATTCTCTTCACGCAAGTACAAGTCTATCAATACTGGCGAATTTGGACTAAAGTGAATATTTCAGCCTATGAAATAATTCATAATCCACTAGCTATGAAGATAAAACGCTGCTTAAACTGTTCAAAAGCACTTAGTGGAAGGCAAACAAAATTTTGCTCCCGCACCTGTAAAAATACACACAATAACCTGTCATTCCAATCTTACCAGGCACAACAAATCAGAGGGCGGAAAAGAAAATTACAGCTAATAGAAATTATGGGAGGTCAATGTGGGCACTGCCACTATAAAAAGAATTTTTCAGCGCTGGAGTTTCATCATAAGAACCCCAAGACCAAACTATTTCAGCTTGATCTCAGGTCTTTATCAAATAGACGATGGGAAGCTATCGAAGAAGAAGCAAAAAAATGTTTGCTTCTTTGCTCAAATTGTCACGCAGAGTTACACAATCCAGATTGTATAATCTAAATTTTAGTTACGATGACGTCTCAGAAGATGAATTAGATTCTTCTGCATCAATGAAGCTGCGCAGGTTATCCGAACGCGTTGGATGGCGTAATTTACGCAATGCTTTCGCTTCGATCTGACGAATACGTTCACGAGTAACATCAAACTGTTTACCCACTTCTTCAAGCGTGTGATCGGTGTTCATGTCGATACCGAAACGCATGCGCAATACTTTGGCTTCACGTGATGTGAGGCTATCGAGAACATCCAGCGTTGCTTCACGCAGACCTTCAAAAGTCGCTGAGTTAACGGGTGACAATAAGTTCTGATCTTCAATGAAATCACCCAGGCGCGAATCTTCATCATCACCGATAGGTGTTTCCATGGAGATGGGTTCTTTTGCAATCTTGAGAACCTTGCGCACTTTGTCTTCCGGCATTTCCATACGAATGGCTAATTCTTCAGGCAGTGGCTCACGCCCCATTTCCTGCAGCATCTGACGTGCAATACGATTAAGTTTGTTGATGGTTTCAATCATGTGCACAGGAATACGAATCGTACGCGCCTGATCAGCAATAGACCGGGTAATCGCCTGACGAATCCACCAGGTTGCATAGGTTGAAAATTTGTAACCACGACGGTATTCAAATTTATCCACCGCTTTCATCAAACCGATATTGCCTTCCTGAATAAGATCTAGGAATTGCAAACCGCGGTTGGTGTATTTTTTTGCAATAGAAATAACCAAACGTAAGTTGGCTTCAACCATTTCTTTTTTGGCACGGCGCGCTTTGGCCTCACCAATAGACATTTTACGATTAATCTCTTTGATATCTTTAATGGTGATACCGGCTTCATCCTGAAGCGCAATAAGCCGACCCTGCGCACGGCGAACTTCATCCGCATATTCTTCCAGGACAGGAGAAAAACTTTCTTTGGCATCAATCTGACGCTGCAACCATTCCATATCCGTTTCATTGTCTGGAAAGGTGGTAATAAAATCTTTGCGCGGCATGCGTGCTTTGTTAACACAAATATCCATGATGACGCGCTCATGGCTTCGCACAGTGTGAACGAGCGAGCGCATATTAGTAACCAACACTTCTGTTAGTTTTGGCACGAGCTTAAACTCTCTTACTTCAATGCACATTTGTTCGTAATGTTTTTGGCTGCGTTTGTCGTGATGACCATACTTGGCTGCGGCCTTTTCATATTTTTTAAACAACGAAGCCATGGACTTAAAGAGTTTAGCTGCGTGTTCTGGATCCGGCCCAGTATCGACTTCTTCCTCTTCCTCTTTTTCTGCTTTGTCTTTTTGCGATTGCTGGCCCTGAACAACAGGAGGCGGAATAAGATCATCGTCCGCTGCAAAACCAGAAATCACATCGGTAAGACGCGCTTCTTCTGCTG
The DNA here is from genome assembly GCA_030599435.1 of Gammaproteobacteria bacterium. The sequence goes on from JAUVNZ010000120.1 coordinate 4,943, forward strand.
CAACGCGACCATAGGCGTCAATCACAGTACGGAGGGAACCGGGGTAAAGTGCCAGTGCGTGCATCACCTGGTTGATGCCATCTTCGATACGTTTAGCGATAACAATTTCGCCTTCACGAGTCAGCAATTCAACGGTACCCATTTCCCGCATGTACATGCGCACAGGATCAGTGGTGCGTCCAAAATCTGTATCGACAGCAGTTAAGGCCTGAGCAGCTTCTTCGGCGGCATCTTCGTCAGTACTCACTTCGCTTTCGGCCATGACGATGGTGTCCTTGTCAGGCGCCACTTCGTGCACCTGAATACCCATGTCATTAATCATGCTGACGATGTCTTCGATTTGCTCGGGATCAACGATTCCGTTGGGCAAGTGATCATTGACCTCCCGATAGGTCAGGAAGCCTTGCTCTTTACCTTTTGCAATCAACAACTTCAGTCGTGACTGTTGTTCTGCATTCATAGACATGTAATTGAATAATCCTCAAAAGCCGGCACGAAAAATAGCCGCGTAGTATACC
>JAUVNZ010000048.1 GCA_030599435.1 Gammaproteobacteria bacterium
ATCCGTGCCACTTCATACCTATTGTACACTGGAATGACGAATGTCCGGGTTGAAGTGGTCTGATACATCCGGACACCGAGTTAAGGCTGTAAAATGCCATAACGAGGTGAGCAATGACGACAGAAACGAGAAAGAGACGGAATTACACGGAAGATTTCAAGCGGGATGCAGTAGCATTGGTCACCGAGCAGGGATACAAGACCGCTGAGGCTGCGCGGAGCCTGGGTATTGGGGGTAACCTGATACGCCGCTGGCGTCGGGAATTCGAGGAAGAAGCCTCCGGTCGTTCTTTGTCTTTAAGTCATCGCTTACATAAGAGGCAGCTAAAAGACTGGGTTGGGTCGAAAGTTTCCGACCAGAGTCCGGTCTGGGAATGACTGCTTTCAGTGGCGGTCTCAATGGGTCGACGCAACACCCGCACGAGACAGCGATCCCAGGTCTCGGCCTTCAAAGTCAATTTAGAGCTATCCGAAGCACTGGCACAATAAGGGTTTGCCTGTGATCGAGCGAATATCCCGAACAGCAGGTCAGCACCGGAAAACGCTACTGATAAGGCGATCGAGGCTGTCATTAGGAATCGGGCAGGCTGTGTTGCCGGTAATAGACACTCAGCGTCTTTTAACACTTTGACTATTCCCTTGATTCAAAACTATTTTTGTTAGGCAATGACACTTTCGACTAAGTGTTGCGTCGACCGATTGAAGTGGCACTGCATAGCGGACATTCGGATTATAGCTGAGTCTTATTTAGTGTTGTCGTAGAGCCACAGCAGGAAGCCATTTAAGTAGGCGACTCCCTGGAAGTGACTCCGGATTGTTAGCAGTTAATGTGCAGGGTGATGCGATGTAGGCGTATCGTCTCGTGTATTTATATTAAATGCTTTCCATATGGGGTCAAATTCAATATATGCTGTAGCTATAGGATACAAGCCCAGCAATCCCCACACTTTTGCACCACCATCCAGAAACACAACTAATGAAAGTAGGCAAACACCTACTATGTAGCGAGCAAACTTTTCTGATTCTCCAATGTTTAGACGGATGTCCACGGTACACCTCCTTACTCTATTGAGTGGTTGTGCGACACAGTGGCTGTAATACACACTGATGCAATAGTTAGACTATAGGTGGGTATTGAAAGTTCGAGGGTTTTTACCGATTAAACTGTTTCCCTTAGACAAGGTAATGTTATTAACCAATGTTATTAACTAAGGCGATTAGTGAATAACTGTTTTTCTGGTAAGCCATTATTTAGTAGCCATTCCCCCGTATTCTTTGTTTGAATTTCTGTGCCAGCAAGGTAAATATCACAATCTTTAAGATTACCTTGATCAGCTGTGACTATTTTCATTACATCGTTTCCAATAGTCGGGCGATAGTTAAAATTTTCCAGCGCGTCGTTCCACGAGCGACAAAGGTTATCCATGTAAAGGTCTTCTTTTTTGTCTACCACCCAATAAAGGTGCATATTGACGCTTTCGTCTATTGCCATTCCGTGCTCAATCAAACTTTTAATGGGGGCAAATCCTGTGCCATAGGCGATATATAGTTGGGTTCGTTTGGAATCTTCATTGAGTAAAAAATCGCCTTTTGGGCCAGTGACGATGACTTCATCCCCTTTGGATAATGTATCACTTGTAAATGTATTGATTGATTCGTTGTCTTTAATGGAAATGTGGAAGAGTAAATTTCGATCGTCACAGGGGCAGCTCGCAACAGGGAAATCGGTTATTTTACCGTTAGGCAGGGTAAGGGTGACAGATTGTCCGGCAAGAAAACGTAATCTTTGTACACGAGGCGTCTGCAGGTGTAATGCAATAACATTATCATTGAGTTGATCTACTCTTTTGACCTTGGTCGTTATTTCCTGATGAGGGATATCATCTTCGCCTTTGGCCTCTAACGCTTCAATGACAACATCCGATACCGCTGTACATGAACATAACAATACATAGTTCATGTTTTTTTCAGCTTCACTTAGTGTGTAATCGTGATTTTGTATTTTCTTGACTTCGCCGCTAACGACACGTGCTTTGCATAAACCACAATTACCGCTGGTACATCCATAATTAAGGGCCAGGCCTGATTGCACAGCAGCTTCTAATATACTGCTGTTGCCTTCGAGCCAAAACTCATGATTGCTGGGTTGAATTTTTATATGAGCAGACATAATTCCTAATACCGTGTTGTGGGCTAATAATTCCTGTTCAGGGTTTGTACTATTTTCTGGTTTTGGCAGACTGGTTTTTATCCAGTTCAATAACTCGTAAATTTTTGCCTGATTTTCTTTTGGTGGTAGGTTGGGTTCAATACTGGATAAACGCTTGACCACCTGGTCGAGAATATTCTGGTATTGAGATAGGTGTCTTTGAGTTTCGGCCAGACCATGGCCAAGATCTGATAGTCGACTAACCAGAGTTTCAATATCCGGCATTACTCTTTCTCGTACGCGCTTGGCAAAGGCGGTGGCCTTTATGTGTTGCACCCGTTCATATTCAGTGTCGTGACTAAGATCAGCTTTGGGATAAAGAGTCAGTAAATCAGAGAGATTGATTGATCCCTCAAAGGTGCTAATGCCTTCCTGGCGTATTTTCTTTTGTAGTGTACTGCGCGAAACACCCACCAGGCGTGCGGCACGGAATACGGGAAGTCGTTGAGGCATTTTGCATCTCTTTTATAACTGGTTGTGCTTTACGAAGAGGCCAGCATAGTTTTGGCGGGTAACTCCTCATTTCCAGAATAACCTAGTCTTTAGCTGTGGAAAACACAAGCTATCCGGAATTCCTTTATCTTTGATGTGGGGATTGATCTGTATGTTTGTTTAGGGGTAATAGGGGGGTGAAAAATGGGCAAAATGTGATGGTTTTGGCAAGTCTTTTCTAAGTTTTAGCCGATAATATGTGCATGATTTCATCACTTTTCTCATTTTTTTCTCAACCCAAAGGAAAAAACCTACGAAGGGTTCCTCGCTATGGCGTTGGAAGCCTGCAGGTGTGGATACAGAAGCCGGGGCTGCTGGGGATGTTTGAAAATCATGTTGAGTTAACGCCTCTTGATTTCAACCAGACAGGAATGGCATTTCGCCATGAACATTTATTGATACCAGGTCAGTCTATTGTGCTGGATTTAATGAAAGACGATCATAATCTGACTAGCATTACGGCTGTAGTCAGGTATACCTCTCAACATGCGAATCATTATCGCAGTGGCGTAGAATTCAATTTTGGTGTTGATGGTCACATGGATACACCAGAAATCAGGCAGGAATTGATTGATATAGAGGCACTGCTGAAAGACGCACCCATCTCCGCCGACGTTTAACAACAGGCAAAAAACGGGCAAACATCCCAATATTACTCTGTACGCAAAGCCTCAACCGGATCAAGGTTTGCTGCACGACGTGCCGGCGCTACACCTGCAACTAATCCAATACTAATTGCCAGAATCTCAGCAAGTACCACATAAAGCCAGGGTGTATGGACGGGCAGAGCAGGCATAGCCAGGGTTAATAGTGTTGCACCACCTATCCCCAGAGCAAGACCAGCAAGTCCACCGATGCCAGCCAGTAATGTGGCCTCGGCGAGAAACATACTAAGAACCTGATCCCGCTCAGCGCCAATAGCGCGTAACAAACCAATTTCGGAACTCCGTTCATTCACGGCAATGGTCATAATGGTAAGTATACCGATGCCACCGACCACTAATGAAATACCACCTAATGCACCCACAGCAAAGGTGAGTACGTTAAGTACGTTGCCCAGTACATCCATCATCTGTTCTTGTGTGGTAATAGTGAAATCTTCATGGCCGTGTCGGCTGGTTAATATGCGTTTAATACCGGCGACGACTTCATCAACGTCGGCGCCTTCCTTGTAGATCAGGTCAATTTCCATCAGGCCTTCACGGTTAAAGAGTTCCAGGGCACGGGCGGCAGGAATATATACCGTGTCATCGAAATCCATACCCAGTATCTGGCCTTTACTCTCCATCACACCAACAATGCGGTATCGACTTCCACCAATGCGGACGTGTTGACCCAAGGGGTTTTTACTGCCAAATAATTCGGATTTCAATTTGCTGCCTAGCACAGCAAATGCTCGAGGCGAGTGAGGATCATCGTGGGGCAGGAACTGGCCCAGCTGTACTTCCATAGAAAAGGCGATGGGAAAGTCAGCACCCATCCCGAACACGGTAGTGCGTCGACTTTTATTACCTGCCTTTACTTCAGCATTACCTTGAGTCGCGGCTACGACCGCCTTGGTATGGGGTACACGCTTTAGAGCCTCAGCATCTTCGATGCTGAGAGGGCGCACCGATCCGAGATAGCCAATGGGTGTTCCCAGGGTGGTAGCTTTGCCGGGATTAATGCCAATAATTGTTGTGCCGAACTGGGTGAACTCGGCCAGCACAAAACGATGAATGCCTTCGCCAATGGATGTCAGCAGTACTACGGCGCCGATGCCGACAGCAATACCCAGCACAGTTAGCCCGCTACGCATGCGATGCGCAATGATGGAGGATAGTGATAACTGTGTGAAATCGCGGAGCTTCATTTCTTTTTAACTCGTTTACCTTTGGTTATTTTCGTGTCTGTTATCTACGTGCTAAGGCCTGAACCGGATCAAGTTGCGCGGCGCGTCGTGCGGGCAGCAGCGCAAACAATATTCCGGTAATAAGCGCGACACCAATTGCCGCAACAAAAGCCCACCAGGGTGCACCGACGGGTAACACGGGGTAGAAATAACCAATAAGTTGGCTGCCTATCTCACCAATAACAACACCAAGCAGTGCGCCCATGGCAGATAGCAAACCCGCCTCGGTAAGAAACAAAATAATAATTTGACGGCCGGGTGTTCCCAAGGCTTTTAGCAGACCAATTTCGCTGGTGCGTTGTGATACTGACACCAGCATGACATTCATAATAAGAATGCCGGCCACGATAAGACTGATAGCTGCAATCCCAGCAACAGATAGCGTCAATGTTTGTAATATTTTATCGAAAGTTGCCAGCACGGCATCTTGAGTAATTACGGTGACATCTTCTTCACCCTGATGACGGTCGCGAATAATGTTGGTGACCTGTTCGATGGCTTGTGGTACGCCATCGCGTGACCGGGATTCAACAAGGATGCGAAACAGGGTTGAGGTATTAAAGAGCTGTTGCGCCGAGGCCACGGGAATGATGACAACATCTTCTACGTTGACGCCAATGGTGTGACCCTCAGAAGCCATCACACCGATAACACGAAAGCGGCGATCACCAATGCGTACCCACTCACCTAATGCTGAATGATGGCCGAACAGTTCGGTTTTGACTTTACCGCCCAGTACACAGACGGGATTGGCGCGGTCAATATCACCGGCTGGCAGGAATTGACCCTGACCCATTTCCCAATGTCGTATGGCTAACATTTCGGCAGTGGAACCCAGTATGGGAACTTCACGCTCCAGTCCTCGCCAGGATACGGAGGCCGAACCCACGTTCACTGGGGCGATGAGGCCAATAGCACTACCGCGTTGCAGTGCTATCGCATCACTCAAGGTTAAGTCACGCGGTGTTTCGCCCACCAGCATATGTACTGCACCAGCGCCAGCAGTTTCTGATCGGCCGGGGATGACAATGACAAGATTGGTGCCCAGAGAGGCGAATTCACCTATAACATAACGCCTGGCTGCCTCACCCAGAGACGTGAGGACTAACACCGATGCAACGCCGGTGGCCATGGCCAGTAGCATTAATAGTGTACGTTTACGCGCACCGTTTAATGCGATGAATGCGAAGCGGGTGACGTCGGTGGTTTTCATGAAACGCCCCTTTTATGTTGAGCCGAGGGTAGGTGAACTGTTATTGGGTTTTTGTGTATCAGAAACAATACAACCATCCACCATATGTAAACTGCGTATTGATCGCGCACCGAGTTCCGGATCGTGGGTAACTATCAGTAGAGTCATTCCCTTTTGGTTCAGTTCTTCCAATATAGTGACGACCTCCTTACCGGAGGCGCGATCCAGATTACCAGTGGGTTCATCAGCCAGGATAATCTGAGGTTCCATGACCGTCGCGCGAGCAATCGCCACACGTTGACGTTGTCCACCAGAGAGCTGATCAGGCCGGTGGCCAGCGCGATCATCGATACCCATGGCCGTTAACATTTTGCGCACTTTTTCATGCCTTTGTTCGGGGGGTATACCCGATAGGGTGAGAGGTAACTCAATATTTTGTGCGGCGGTCAGTCTGGGGACTAAATGGAAGAACTGGAACACGAAGCCGATGCGTTCGCGGCGGATACGCGCAAGTTTTTCGTCGCTTAATTCAGTAACATCTTCTCCTGCAAGACGATAGGTGCCACTGGTAGCATGATCGAGAAGACCGAGTAAATTGAGTAGTGTTGATTTACCAGAACCTGAAGGCCCCATAATGGAAACATATTCGCCTGGAGTTATATGTAGATTGATATCACGCAGGGCATGAACCTGTTGATCGCCGACAGGAAAGATGCGTTGGATATTTTCCAGCGTTATCATGATGATGTCTCTGGTTGAATAAAGCCCTGGTTAAATAAATCTCAGGTTAAAAAAGTCTTAGATTAATTCAGGTCACCTATTCAGTTGTGACCAGTGCGCCAGCCTCAACACCTTTACGATCCAGGGTAACGACAACCTTGTCGCCTTCATTCAGGCCATTCGTGATTTCGGTCAACTTCCAGTTGGATAAACCCGTTTCAACAGTACGTTCATGAAGCGTGTTGTCATCATCAGGAAGGACCAGTACGCGTGATTGTTTTTTGGTGCCAGCCAGTTCCATCGCCAATAGAGCTTCTGTTGGAATGCGCAATACATTATCACGTGTGTCCAGAATGATTTCGAGATCAGCGCTATAGCCTGGTAGTAGTCGAGAATAATCTTCCGGATTGGTAAATACCGCTTCCACATCGACAGTGCGCGACTGTTTTTCTATTTCTAGCACATAAGGCGCGATACGCCTTACCTGTCCGGCAAAACTTTCACCGGGAAAAGCATCCAGACTAATTCGTACTGGCATATCCATCTTTACAGAAGGCGCATCTACTTCATCAATAGGGGCGGATATATAAAGGCAACTGTTATCGATGAGATCGATGGCGGGTGGTGTAGGAATGCCAGGAGGAGAGGGGGTGACAAACTCACCCAGCTCACCGTTAACTTCTGCCACTGTGCCATCAAATGGCGCGAGAACTACGGTGCGTTCTAATGTCTCCTGGATGACAGCAATTCGCGCATCGCTAACCCTGTTGGCGGCTTTCGCGGCCTTGCAGGCTGCTTCGCGGGCCTCTGCCTCACCTACAGCGCGATCTGTTTGTTCTTCAGAGGCGAGTTTTTGTTTGCGTAAACGTACCAGACGTTCGGCCTCTCGACGAGCCACCTTGGCCACCACGCAGGCTTCCTGAGTGCGTGCTCGCGTTGCAGCCGATTCTTCTTTCGCAAACTTGATCTCGGCCACTATGTCGTGATTCCAGAGTTCTAATAACAACTGGCCTGATTTAACATGATCGCTTTGTGAAACAGGGAGTTTGGCGATCAAACCACCAACGGCGGGGGCGAGGTGCGCCCGTCGGCAGGCCTTAACGGTACCGGCTCGAGTATTGGAAGCTGTAGATTGTACGGAGCCGCGTTCAACAGCCTGAACCTTGACCAGAACAGGTTTGGGTTGCGACCAGTACCAACCAAGTGCGGCGCCTATGGCAAGCAATACTCCGATGATAATGATGCGTTTTAGGTGGTGAGTCATATACAGTCCGGTTATTCTTATTAGCTTCTGTCTGTCTTTCTACGAAAGGCCCTGGCTCTAATACTATTCTAGCTCAAAAAAAATAATCTTGTATTTTCAATTATTTATATAATTTTTTGTTAATATAAGGCCGACGTCAAGGCGATGTTGCGTTAAAATACCCTCCTCTTTAAGTTTGTCTACCATCACGGTAGTTCCCCCGGATTTAATTCATGGCATTAGTAAAATTTGATAGCGTTTCTCTGGCTTATGGTCATGTGGCCTTACTGGATCACGTAGATTTTCAGATCGAGCCCGGTGAGCGTGTTTGTCTGGTTGGTCGTAATGGTACGGGTAAATCCACCCTTATGCAGGTACTTAGAGGTGTGGTGCCCCCGGATGATGGCGAAGTCTGGCAGCAACAGGGTTTGCGTATAGCCTATTTAGCACAGGAGGTGCCGTCTGATTATTCTCAAACAGTGTTTGATGTGATTGCCGAAGGCTTAGAAGGCATGGGTAAGTTGCTTGCGGATTATCATCATGTGTTGTTGGAACTGGAGACCGATTCATCCCCAGCACAACTGGATAAACTGGCAAAACTGCAACATGCTCTGGATGCTGAAGATGGCTGGCTGTTGGAGCAACGTGTAGAGAAAATTATTACCAAGCTTGAGTTGCCTGCAGATAAACCCTTATCAGAATTATCCGGTGGCCTTAAGCGTCGCGTGATGCTGGCGCAGGCTTTGGTGACGGAGCCGGATTTACTGTTGCTGGACGAACCGACTAATCACCTCGATCTGGCTGGTATTCAGTGGCTAGAAGAATTTTTACTTAGCTGGAATGGCAGTCTCCTCTTTATTACTCACGATCGTACTTTCCTGCAAAATCTTGCAACCCGTATTATCAGTCTGGATAGAGGTTGTTTGACCTCCTGGCCCGGCGATTACCAGAATTATTTAATAAAAAGGGATGAGCAGCTTGCCATAGAGGCAGATCATAATGCCAAGTTTGATAAAAGACTGGCAAAAGAAGAAGTGTGGATTCGGCAGGGGATTAAAGCACGGCG
>JAUVNZ010000300.1 GCA_030599435.1 Gammaproteobacteria bacterium
GTCGACGGTAAGTCTGGGTGTTTCGGGTTGTAGCATGAGAGGCATAGGTTTTTTATTTATTGTTACTAAAAAACTATCAGGCGAGCACCAATGCAGCTAACCCCAGGAAGGCGAGAAACCCAATCACATCGGTAACCGTGGTAAGCACCACACCACCAGCAAGCGCGGGATCTATACCCAGTCGTTTTAATGCTAACGGAATGGTGGCACCGGCCAGTGCTGCAACAATAAGATTAATTAACATGGCTGCGGCAATGATGCCTCCCAGTTGATAATCGTTAAACCAGAATATCACTACACCTGCAACAACCGACGCCCAGATAGTGCCATTGAGAATTCCGACCAATAGTTCTTTATTTAACAGTTTACGCGCATTGGTTTTGCTCACCTGCCCCAGAGCAATACCACGAATCATCAACGTCAGCGTCTGATTGCCGGCAATGCCACCCATGCTGGCGACGATGGGCATAAGCACAGCCAGAGCCACCAATTTCTCAATAGTCGCGTCAAACTGACCAATAACCCACGAAGCCAGTAACGCGGTAATTAGGTTAATGCCTAGCCACACGGTACGGCGACGCGAACTGGTCACGACTGGCGCGAACATATCATCTTCTTCCGACAAACCGGCCATGCTCATGATGTTGTGCTCTGCCTCATCACGAATAACGTCCACCACGTCATCGATAGTTATTCGGCCAAGTAGTTTGCCTTGTTCATCGACTACAGGCGCTGAAATCAAATCACGTTTTTCAAACAGGTGCGCGACGTCTGTTTCAGACATGTTGGCGTCCAACGGCTCCCGATCCCGGGTCATGACTTCGGCCACGGGGGTATCGGGGTCTTTGGTGAGCAGGTCTGTTAGGGCGAGTTGCCCCAGATATTGATCTTCGCGGTTGGTAACAATGAGCTGGTCGGTCATTTCCGGAATTTCACCAATACGACGCAAATAACGCTGCACCACATCAAGATCAATGTCAGCACGCACGGTAATGGTATCGGTATTCATCAGCCCACCAGCGGTATCTTCTGGATAGGACATGACGGCCTGTAGGCGCAAGCGGTGCTGAATATCCATGGCCTGCAGTACTTGCTCGGTAACGGCATCGGGGAAGTCGCTAAGGATGTCTGCAAGGTCATCAGTTTCCAGACCTTCTGTTGCCGCCACCAGCTCACTGCTATCCATATCACGAATGAGGCGCTCACGGACCTCATCGTTAACCTGTAGCAGGATATCGCCTTCCAGGCTGGGCTTAACCAGATCCCAGACCACATCACGTTGCTCGTGCGGCAGCGACTCCAGCAGATGGGCAATTTCCGCCGGATGAAGCTCGAGCAGCTCTCGCCCAACCTGTGCCAGCGTTCCTTCGTTTAGAAGTTCACTGAAGGCCTGTAGGCGCTCATCTGATTTGGTTTTTTGTTCGTTTTCCCTGGGCATGCTCTGATCCACCGGAAGATTTGGTGGCATTCTACCCCAAGGTGGGCTGGTTTATCGCCCCGTCTGCTGCGATTAATTCAGAGAAAGTTATTCAGCCTCATCAAAACGTCGGGCGATGAGAGCCTCCAGCGCATCGAGAGCCTCAACTTCATCATATCCATCGGCGATGAGTTCCAGAGGTGTATTGATGGCAGCAGCCAGCATCATTACACCTAGAATGCTTTTGCCATTGACCTCGGTGGAATTTTTAACCAGCTTGATATCACTTTCAAATTTGGAAGCAAGCTCGACTAGCTTGGCTGCTGCACGGGCATGCAAGCCAAGTTTGTTAATGATGATGGTGTTGCGGTGAATCATGTAACGGACTATTTGTTTAAACTGTGCAATCAGCAGCCAGCAGCATCACACCCTGTCGACCGCCATCCACAGCTTTTTCGGCCATTTTCTCAAGGCTAAGGTTCGGATAGTTGAGAATGCGCAACAGCATGGGCATATTTAGCCCGACGACCACCTTGACATGCTGATGATAGGAAAGACGACAGGCGATATTACTAGGGGTGGCACCGCACAGGTCAGTGAGAATCAATACGCCATCGCCAGTATCGAGCTCTTTAACCAATTTTTCCGCGTTTTCAGCAAGCTCTCCCGGATCACACTCCAGTTGTACACTCAACACCTTGGTGGCCAGTGGACAGACACTGAGCGTTTTCATGCTAATGTCCAGCATTGTTTGCCCCAGGAGCTCGTGGCTCACTATAAGAACGCCAATTGTCATAATGGAATCGTGTGTAGTCGTGTGTAGTCAGGAAAGATCGCGGTGGCGGATAATTATATTGTTGTAATGCTGTTGAAAATAATGGCCCAGGCGTTCAGCTAAATACACAGAACGATGTTGCCCACCAGTACATCCAATGGCAACCGTCAGGTAGCTGCGATTGTCAGCTTCAAAGCAGGGTATCCAGTCTTCCATCAGCGTTTGAATTTGCCCATAAAATTTCTCTACTAACTCCTGGCCTTCTAAAAATGATGCAACAGGCTCATCCTTGCCAGTGAGTGCACGTAGCTTTGTTTCCCAATGTGGATTGGGCAAAACCCGTGCATCAAATACAAAATCGGCATCGGTTGGGTGTCCATGTTTGAAACCAAAGGATTCGAACAAAATCGACAATCCGGCATCCTGTTTTCCCAGGATACGTTCCCTGATCAGGTCCCGAAGCTGGTGCACATTACTCCGAGTTGTGTTGGCATTCAAGTCAGCACGCAGGGAGATGGGCTGTAAGAGCATACGCTCATGATGGATGGCCTCCAACAAGGAGATTTCACCATCGCTCAAAGGATGTTTGCGGCGAGTTTCGCTGAACCGTTTCAGTAGAA
>JAUVNZ010000089.1 GCA_030599435.1 Gammaproteobacteria bacterium
CGACGGCCAATGGTTTGATACGGCGACTAAGGGCGCTCCGTGCTGTTTTGCTTAGAGTGACGTCAACAGATTTACCTAGCAGTTCGATGCTGTGATTCAGTGTTGGTTCCATAACAAGCATAGTGGGCCACCTTCAATGTTGTATGACATCTTTTCATTGGACTGTTTACTATAGCTTACGTTACACAATCGTTACTTAATGGCTGCAGAAATTGAGGTTATTACCTGAGGTTGGCTTCACTAACGCGTAAAGTACGACCACAGAATTCTGTGCCATCCAGTTGCTTAATAGCATCTAACGCACCATTCCCTTCCATTTCAACAAAACCGTAACCACGGGGGCGGCGTGTTTCTCGGTCGGTCATGATACGCACCGATTTAATTCGGCCATATTGGCTGAACAAATCACTCAGGCTATCGCGTCTTGCACTGTAGGCAAGGTTGCCAACGTAAACGCTTATGATTTCGCTATCGCCAGCAGATTTAGACGCCTGTTTTCTAATTTTAGCAGGTGTTGCAGAAGATGGTACGGTAAAAACACCGACTAAATGTCCAATAACCAGACCAATAATAAGGATGATAGTGCTGTCCACTGCTATAGCCTGGGTTTGCAGTAGTGCGTAGGCCAGGCCTGCTATCAGACCGGCAATAATTAAACTGAAAATGTAATGAGGAAAAGAAGGCGATTTAAATTTCATTTTTTATAATCCATTCTTGAAAATGCAGGTACGGTTGGAAAATATTAACCCGCGTTTTATACCAGATGCGCGTCATATTTTCGACCGCTAGCTATTTACTTCGGGTGGTTACTGTCAGGACACGTCTGAGGAAGATGTAATAGGCAAGAAATAGTGAGCTAATAGCGGTCTAATGAGTTTTTTTTGCGTCAGATATTTCAGATTTACCAATAGCAACAGGTGTGTCCAATGTAGGAATGGCGGGATCAGGATTTTTATTAAAACTGGGCTTGATGTTGTTATCGTAGAGTCCGTGACGGAGACGATTAAACATATCCAGTTGAAAGTTAACAAACATGAGTCCAATACCTGAGTTGCTACGATGTCGAACCAGGCAAGGTACCTTCAATGTTTGGTTGTTTTCATCACTTTCCAGAGAAAACTCAACGGTAAGGAAGGTGTAGAGTGGTGGAGAGAGAGTAGTTTTGATGAAGACCCCTTCGTAAGAAAGATTACTGGTGCTGGCATCGGTAATTTTTTCTCCAGATTGATACAACGATAAATTCAAATTGATATTTTTCCTGGGGCTCCAGCGTGACTTCATTGATTTAGAATTAGTTTCTTGCCCAGGTTCCTGGTAGAGGATGCGATGAAAATGTCGAAAAGTACTCGTACTAAAATGGAGAAACATAGCGCCAACACCTTCATCTGACCTGTGACGCACAAGCGCAGGCAAACGATAATGAATTGATTCCTTATTGCTGGAAAGATCAAACTCTACTTCTATGTAGGTATTGGGGCTAATGGTTTGTTCGTCGCCGCGGACATTATTATTAAAAAAAATACCTTCTAAAGAAATATCGTTGATAATGCTGTCGGCTACAAATTGCCCGTTTCGGTACACTTTGACGGGAAAGTCCGCTGGCTTGCGTTCGCTCCACCGGTGTTCTTTATTTACATCAGGGCTTTTGATGAGAGTGGTAATGTGACTAGCATCCATTAGAAAAGACTTTGTTTAACTGGTGTGCAACCCTAGGGCATTTTACGAAGAAGATAAAGTCCCTTGAATGTTTGATGGCTTCACAACTATTCATTTTACCTGGTAAAACAGATAGTTGAAAAAATATAATGGTTATCGCAGCCTTGGCTGTATTTTATGGGTGTATAAAATCTTAATATAATCTTATGATTTAATAGATACTTTTAATCATAAAATAAGAATTGTAATCTTACTAAAAAAGGCAGATATTACGTCTTCCTGTTTTGTTGTTAGTAGTTGCCGCAGGGGATGGTCTTTAGACTAGATGGGGTAGGTACTACTCAGGGCAGAGTGAACAATTTGAAATCTTACAGGAGAGAGCACAAATGAAATTAACAAGTAAACTGCTCCCGGCAGTGTTAGCAACCGCTTTTGTACCAGCAATGTTTGCTGCTACATCGGTCATGGCCGCGAAAGACGCTGGAGAAGGGCACGACTACCGAACCTTCCATACCAGTGGCACTATTGATTACGGTAAAATTGGTGACTCATATACATCTGATCTGGTCATGTATCTGGCCGGTAACCAGTTCATGGTTATGGAAGAGTTGATCAAGGACTTTCAGTCAAAGAATAAAGATGTCAAAACAGTCTATGTGGAAACGATTCCACCAGGCCAGATCTTCAAGAAGCAGATTCTTAAACAAGGCAAAATTAATGGTCAAAAAACCAATCAAAATCCTGATCTGTTTGCCAGTGTAAAAATTGCCCATCTTAAGAAGCTGGCTAAAAAGGGCATCATGACAGAAGGTAAAATTTACGTGCATAACAAGCTTGAGCTGATGGTTGCCAAAGGCAATCCTAAAAAGATTATGGGGCCTAAAGATTTAGGTCGTGATGATCTGGTTCAGTCTCACCCGAATCCTAAAACTGAAGGTATCTTCAAATTCTATGGTTCAGAAATGCTGAAAGACATGAAACTGCATGCCAAGGTCACCGGCGGTAAGATTTGCAAAAGCTGCTGGGCTGTTGATGGTAAAACCTGGTTTACTTCACGCCACCATCGCGAAACACCACATCGCATCGAAAATGGTAAAGCTGACGTAGGTATCGTGTGGACTACTGAAGTTACTCATGCCAAGGCTACCGGACGTGGTGTTGAAGGTGTTGCCATTCCTGCGCCTCTGAATAAAGAGTCTAAAGTGGGCTATGCTATTGGCAAGCTGAACAAAGGTAAAAACCAGAAGAATGCAGATCGCTTCCTGGATTACCTGGCTTCAGCTGATGCACAAAACATCTATGCTAAGTACGGCTTCCTGAAAGCTACTGCTGATGAGCTGAAACTTAAAAAGCTTTAATTAGCTTGTGTTTCGAGCTTCGGCTCGAACGATATTGTTATAAAACCGGCTGGGGCAACCCAGCCGGTTTTTTAATGGCAAGGCCAGTCGCTTTGGGCATCCTGCCCTCTCGCGACATTAAGTACATCCATGTACAAATCCATGGCCAAAATTTGTGCATTCAAAGCGCATTTTTCCTGTATAATCCGCGCCCTTAATCAATTCAGAGCAGCATTTCCGTGATCCAGAAACTCAGAAATATCGCCATCATCGCCCACGTCGATCATGGCAAGACCACTCTCGTGGATAAACTCCTGCAACAGTCAGGTACCCTCACCAGCCGTGGTGACGTCGAAGAGCGGGTGATGGACTCTAACGATATCGAGAAAGAGCGCGGTATCACCATTCTGGCCAAAAATACTGCCATTGAGTGGAATGACTATCACATTAATATTGTGGACACCCCCGGGCATGCCGATTTTGGCGGTGAAGTGGAGCGCGTAATGTCCATGGTGGATTCGGTGTTGCTGCTGGTGGATGCCGCTGAAGGGCCTATGCCACAGACCCGTTTTGTTACCCAGAAAGCGCTGGCCCAGGGGCTTAATCCTATCGTGGTGGTGAACAAGATTGACCGCAATGGTGCACGCCCTGATTGGGCGGTGGACCAGACTTTTGATCTGTTTGATCGTCTCGGAGCCACAGACGAGCAAATGGATTTTCCTGTCATTTACTGCTCGGCCATTAACGGGTTCGCTAGTTTGGAGTCTGATGTCAGCAGTGGTGACATGACACCATTGTTTGAGACTATCGTCGAACACGTTAAAGCGCCCGATGTCGACGTGGACGGTCCCTTCCAGATGCAGGTCAGCGCCCTGGATTACAACAGCTATACCGGAGTTATTGGTATTGGTCGTGTTACTCGCGGCAAGGTTAAGGCCAATTCGCCGGTGGTTGTGGTGGATACTGAAGGTAAAGAACGCCGCGGCCGTATGCTGCAGATTTTCAGTTTTCTGGGGCTGGATCGTATTGAAAAGGCCGAGGTGCAGGCGGGAGACATTATCGCTTTTACCGGCCTCGATCCACTGAATATTTCCGATACCATCTGTGACCCCAACAATATAGAGGCCATGGCGCCACTTTCTGTGGACGAACCCACGGTGAGTATGACCTTCGGTGTGAATAACTCGCCTTTTGCCGGCCAGGACGGCAAGTACCTAACCTCAAGGCAAATTCGTGAGCGCCTGCAGCGTGAGTTGCTTCACAACGTCGCCCTGCGCGTGGACGAGACCGATGACCCGGATAAATTCAAGGTCTCCGGTCGTGGTGAGTTGCACCTGTCAATTCTTATCGAGAACATGCGTCGTGAAGGTTATGAGCTGGGCGTGTCACGTCCTGAAGTCATCATTCATACATTGGAAGATGGCAGCAAAGAGGAGCCCTACGAGCAGGTTACCGTTGATGTGGAGGCAGATCATCAGGGCTCGGTGATGGAAAAACTCGGTGAGCGCGGCGGTGAACTTAAAGACATGGTGCCCGATGGCCAGGGCCGTGTGCGCGTGGACTATATTATGCCGGCACGTGGTTTGATTGGATTCCGTACCGAATTTCTCACCGCTACCCAGGGCACTGGTCTTATTTATAGTGTGTTTGATCACTATGGCCCTTTAAAAGCTGGTGATTATGGCCAGCGACAGAATGGCGTAATGATTTCCAACGGCAAAGGTAAGGCGTTGGGTTTCTCCCTGTGGAACCTGCAAGAGCGTGGCAAGTTGTTTATCGGCGCCAATACCGAAGTTTACGAGGGTAGCGTCATTGGTATTCATGCGCGTGATAATGATTTGGTGGTGAACCCACTCAAGGGCAAGCAGCTGACCAACGTGCGTGCCTCGGGTACTGACGAAAATATTCAGCTTACTCCGCCAATTAACCTGAGTCTGGAACAGGCGCTGGAATTCATCGATGACGATGAGCTGGTGGAAGTGACACCGACTGATATTCGCCTGCGTAAAAAAATCCTCAGTGAAAGTGATCGCAAAAAGGCCAGTCGCACCGCGAAGTAAAAAACGGTCAGCGTACGGGAAAATAAAACTGGAGCTTGACTCATTCCCCGAGCGCTATGCTAGGGTATTCCCTCGCAGGCTGTTGAAAGGCCTCTGGCGGTACGATACGGCGTTAAAAAAGAGCTCAAAATGCTCATTTACGTGCGAGTAAATTGCGCTTTCTCGCCATTTTTTGCCTTGTCTCGTACTCACCAGAGATGTTTCAACAACCTGCTAGATAATGAATCAACTATGGGGGATGAGGCATGGTAGGTAAAAAGAACATCGTATTCGGATTTTTGTTTCTAGCGACTACAGCGGCGCTAGGACCGCTCATGGTGCAGAAGTATGAAGTCTGGGGAGCGGCCAATGGCGAGAAGCAGGAAGTTGTTGGAGTGTTACAACAACTCAAAGCTGGTGATTTCGCTGAAGACCCCGAAACTCTTGAAGATCTCACGGCTAAGCAATTGGCCATCTCCAATACCGAATCCATTCTTGCGATGAACAAAGTCGGTGCCGCAGAGTTTGATATCGATTCCATAAAGGGTGGTCCCCATGCTCACGGCAACCTGGAAGCTCTGTTAAATATTGTGGTGGGGCTTGCGCTTTGTTTTATTGTAGCTCCGTTGAGAGTGAAGCAGGCTGTGAGCTGGATATTTATCATTGGCACTTTGATGCATTCCGGGCTGTTATATCTGGAACGCGTGTTTATGCAATCATGGACGAGTACTCTGCTTAATACTGGCATTGGTCCAATATTGATTTTGCTGGGTTTGGTGCTAATGGGTGTATTGGCGGCTAAAGGGTTTAAGGGCGAGCTTGTGCGTGACTAATTGGTGCGTGACTAAGTAATGTGTTTTAGCTTTTGTTGTTAATTTTTATTTCCAGGGGCAGCTTTTAATTTTTAAGCCAGCTTGTCCTATTTTCTCGGTTCTTGTTTTTCAAACTCTTGGTATTCAAACTTTTGGCCTTCAAGTAAAGGTCGGCATATACTGCCGTTATGAGGGATCTCTATCCCAAGATTAAGTCCTACGATAGACACCACATTGAAGTGGGGAATCCCCATGCCCTGTATGTAGAAGAAAGCGGTAATCCAGATGGTATCCCTGTTGTATTTGTTCATGGTGGGCCAGGAGCAGGTTGTTCCCCTTTTCATCGTTGTTATTTTGATCCCGAAAAGTACCGCATTATTCTTTTTGATCAACGTGGAAGTGGGCGTTCAACCCCGCACGCTTCGCTGGAAAATAATACGACGCAAGATTTGGTCGAAGATATGGAGGTCGTTCGCGAAGCACTTGGCATTAAACAATGGTTATTGTTTGGTGGCTCCTGGGGTTCGACATTAAGTTTGGTGTATGCCGAAACCCACCCCGACCGGGTGTTAGGTTTAATTTTGCGCGGTATTTTTTTATGTCGCCCACATGAAATTCAGTGGTTTTATCAGCAAGGTGCCAGCCATATTTTTCCGGACTACTGGGAAGACTTTCTTAAACCCATTCCCGAGAAAGAGCGTGGCGACATGGTTGGCGCTTATTATAAAAGGCTTGATAGCGAAAACGAACTGGCACGCATGGCGACTGCCAAAGCCTGGGCCCGGTGGGAAGGGCGTACTTCGACATTGCATCCCAGTAAAACTGTCATTGATCATTACACAGAACCTCATAATGCATTAAGTCTGGCGCGTATTGAGAGCCATTATTTTTCCCACGATAGTTTTCTTGAACCAGACCAAATTTTA
>JAUVNZ010000040.1 GCA_030599435.1 Gammaproteobacteria bacterium
ATGTGCCGACAGCATGGTGCCAGGTTTGTGTGTGTGATCGAGCCGCGGCGAAAATATTGATAACCGATGCCCGTGTTGCGTTTATGACATTTATTGGTTCGGCGCGTGTGGGCTGGGAACTACGTCGACAACTGGCTCCGGGTACACGCTGCTCTCTGGAGCATGGCGGTGTAGCACCAGCGATAGTGGCAGCGGATGCTGATTTAAATACCGCTATTCCTGCACTCGTTACAGGTGGTTATTACCATTCAGGGCAGGTGTGTGTGTCGGTGCAACGGGTATTTGTTGATAACGTCATCAAGGCGGAATTTATCAAAGAATTAAAAAGTCAGGTGAGCAAGCTTGTCGTGGGTGATCCCACTGAAATAAATACACAAGTAGGGCCTTTGATCCGTCCATCTGAGGTCGACCGGGTCGAAGAGTGGGTGAATGAAGCCATTGAAGCGGGGGCAAAGTGTGAAATTGGTGGTAAGCGTATTAATGACCACTTTTATGCTCCTACTATTTTGGTGGATCCACCTCATGATTCTAAAGTGTCGAGTCAGGAAGTTTTTGGCCCGGTGGTGTGTGTCTACGGTTACGATGAGTTACAAGATGCTATTACTTTGGCGAACGCCTTGCCGGTGGCATTTCAAGCAGCGGTATTTACTGAAAATAGTGATGTTGCCATGGATGCTGTAAACAGACTCGATGCTGCAGCGGTGATGGTTAACGATCACACTGCTTTCCGCGTAGACTGGATGCCCTTCGCTGGCCGGCGCATGTCCGGCCTGGGGACCGGTGGTATTCGTTATACTATGGAAGATATGACGCAGGATAAGCTGGTGGTCACTAAAGCCTAGCAAGCCGTTGAAGAATCCTCGTGCAGCACGATGCGGCGTTAAAATCTGTCTCAAAATACGGGGTCGTGAAACGATAAACTGCGTGTAAATTCCGTTTTTTCGTCAAATTTTGCCTAGCCTCGCACTCACACGAGGCTTCTCACCAGCCTGCTAGTAATTTTTTTCCAGCCAAAATATGAGTAATTTTTTTCGCATTAATCCGGTATTTTGCAAACCACCAACAGGGTGCTTGATATGTGGCTGCCACGGAGTAAAACGGTGGATTAAAAACTTGCTTTTTCCTTTCTGAGGTCCTCAAGTCTCTTTTTAGCGGTTTTTATGTTGGTGCCGTAGGGTGCGTGGTGTGGTATAATCTGTCGATTGAGCGGCGTCTGATTTGCCCCCATTTTTCTGGATAGTCGAAGAATTCTTTCAAATCAGCGCCACAGTTATTGTTACTAATTATCACCAATTTATTACAAATGGGCCCTGGCTTACTACAAACGAGCCCAGGCGCTTTAGAGACAGAGACTGATACCCCTTATGGTCGGATTTGCTAAAGAAACTCTCCTGGTCAATATAGAAGAGGAGATGAAACAGTCCTATCTGGACTATGCCATGAGCGTCATTGTCGGACGCGCCTTACCGGATGTGCGAGATGGTCTCAAACCAGTACATCGTCGCGTGCTTTATGCCATGAGTGTGTTGGGCAACGACTGGAACAAACCTTATAAAAAATCAGCCCGTGTTGTTGGTGACGTTATCGGTAAATACCATCCGCATGGTGATACCGCGGTGTACGACACCATTGTGCGTATGGCTCAACCTTTTTCACTACGCTACATGTTGGTGGACGGCCAGGGTAACTTCGGTTCGGTGGATGGTGATTCCGCTGCCGCTATGCGTTACACCGAAGTGCGTATGGCGAAGATTGCCCATGAGTTGATGGCAGATCTTGATAAAGAGACTGTCGACTTTACCCCTAACTACGATGAATCCGAACATGAGCCCGCGGTTTTTCCATCTCGTCTTCCGAATCTGTTAATTAATGGTAGCTCTGGTATCGCCGTGGGCATGGCGACCAATATCCCGCCGCACAATCTTACCGAGGTTGTGAATGCGGTAATTGCATTGATTGATGATCCTTCTCTGGACATGAATGCGCTTATCGACATTATACCCGGCCCTGATTTTCCTACTGCCGGTATCATTAATGGTATTCGCGGTATTCGTGAGGGTTACCGCACCGGACGTGGTCGAGTAGTTACTCGTGCACGTACTGAAGTAGAAGAACATGGAAATGGTCGTCAGCGAATTGTCGTTACCGAATTGCCTTATCAGGTTAATAAAGCTCGTCTGATTGAAAAAATTGCTGAGTTGGTGCGCGATAAAAAAATCGAAGGCATCAGCGAGTTGCGTGACGAGTCTGATAAAGACGGTATGCGCATGGTTATCGAGCTCAAGCGTGGCGAAGTGGCTGAGGTGTTGATCAATAACCTTTATTCGCAAACCCAAATGCAAAATACTTTTGGCATCAACATGGTGGCTTTGGTTGATGGTCAGCCACGACTGTTAAATCTTAAACAGATTCTGGAAGCGTTTATCAATCATCGTCGTGAGGTGGTTACTCGCCGGACGATTTTTGATTTACGCAAAGCGCGAGAGAAAGCGCACATCCGTGAAGGTCTGGCTGTTGCGCTTACCAATATTGATCCGATTATCGCGATGATTAAGGCTGCCGCTAATCCGGCAGAGGCCAAAGAACAATTGATGGCAAAATCGTGGGAACTTGGTGTTGTGCAGAAAATGCTGGAGCGATCTGGTGCCGAGGCTTCGAAGCCCGAAGGTTTGGGTAAAGGTTTTGGTTTGGTGGACGGGAAGTATCGTCTATCTGAGGCACAGGCACAGGCTATTCTGGAAATGCGTCTGCATCGTTTGACTGGTCTTGAGCAGGACAAAATTCTCAATGAATATGAAGAACTGCTAGCTGTCATTGCAGATCTGCTGGATATTCTTGGCAGCATCGAGCGCCTGATGCAGGTGATTCGTGATGAGCTGCTGGAAATTAAAGAGCAGTATGGCGATGAGCGCCGTACCGAAATTCGTGAGACAGAGCAGGACCTCAATCTGGAAGATCTCATTACCGAAGAAGATGTGGTAGTGACGCTCTCCCATGAAGGTTATGCCAAGTGTCAGCCGCTGACGGATTATCGTGCACAACGTCGTGGCGGTCGCGGTAAATCAGCCACCTCCATGAAAGATGAAGATTTTGTCGACAAACTCTTTGTTGCCAGTACACATGACACTATTTTATGTTTCTCCAGTCGCGGCAAAATGTACTGGAAGAAAGTGTATGAATTACCACAGGCTAGCCGTGCTTCGCGCGGTAAACCCATTGTGAACTTGTTGCCGCTGGAAGAAGGTGAGCGCATTAATGCGATTTTGCCTATTCGTGAATATGAGAAAGATAAATTTATTTTCTTTGCAACAGCTAATGGCATCGTGAAAAAGACACCATTGGTGGATTACTCGCGGCCACGTGCTAACGGAATTATCGCTATCGACTTGCGTGGCGATGATCAACTAGTGGGCGTGAGTATTACTAATGGTGAGCGTGATGCAATGTTGTTCACTAGTGCCGGTAAGGCTATTAGATTTAACGAAAGTAATGTGCGTGCAATGGGTAGAACTGCTGGTGGTGTGCGCGGTATAAAATTGACGGGAGAAGCAAAAGTCATTTCATTGATTGTTGCCGATCAGGGATGTGTGTTGACTGCTACAGAGAATGGGTTTGGTAAACGTACCGAGGTAAATCAATATCCCTGCCATGGTCGTGGTGGTCAGGGCGTTATTTCTATTGTATGTAATAATAGAAATGGCGGTGTTGTTGGAGCTGTGCAGGTTGCCGATGATGACCAGATTATGCTTATTTCTGATGGCGGCACCCTGGTGCGAACTCGGGTAGCAGAAGTTTCCGTGCTTGGGCGCAATACCCAGGGGGTCAAACTTATAGGTCTTTCCCGCGGTGAAAAGCTGGTTGGTGTAGAACGTGTAGAAGAAGACCAGGTAGAAGAAAAAATAGAAGAACTAAAGCAACAAAATAGTGACGAACCTGAATCATCGTCAGAAGAATAAACTTCGAGCTTAAGTTGCAGGCATATACAGATAAGCTAACAAACAAATTTCAGTTATCAATTACTAGGAGTGTCCATGAGACGCGTATTTAACTTCAGTGCCGGCCCTGCCGCACTGCCTCAAGAAGTGTTGGAAAAAGCCCAGGGCGAAATGCTGGATTGGGATGATTCAGGTATGTCAGTGATGGAGA
Source organism: Gammaproteobacteria bacterium (assembly GCA_030599435.1). The sequence continues at coordinate 4,147 of JAUVNZ010000040.1, forward strand.
TGAGCCATCGTGGCAAAGAGTTTATGTCTATTGCTGCAAAAGCAGAGACTGATCTGCGTGAAGTACTGGCTATCCCAGATAACTATAAAGTGTTATTCCTGCAGGGTGGGGCTTCCAGTCAGTTTGCAATGGTGCCTTTGAATTTACTTCGCGGCAAAGCTTCGGCTGATTATTACCGTACAGGTTCGTGGTCAAAAAAAGCAATTGCCGAAGCAAAACGTTATTGTGATGTTAATATCGTTTCAGATACAGAAATCGACGGTAAATTTACCAGCGTACCAGATGAAGGCAGTGTTTCTTTCAATCCAGATGCCGCCTATGTGCATTACACGCCAAACGAAACCATTGAAGGAGTAGAGTTTCCTTACGTGCCAGACACAGGTGATGTGCCGCTGGTAGCTGATATGTCTTCTACGATTTTATCGAGGCCTATTGATGTATCAAAGTTCGCTGTTATCTATGCCGGTGCGCAAAAAAATATTGGACCAGCCGGTTTGACCATTGTTATCGTGAGAGATGACTTAATTGGTAACGCCAAAGATGGCACACCAGCTATGTTTGACTGGGCGACACATGCTAAAAGTGATTCCATGTACAACACGCCAGCAACTTATGGCTGGTATCTGGCCGGCCTGGTTTTTGTCTGGTTAAAAGATAAGGGTGGTTTAAGTGGCATGGCGGAAATTAACGAACGTAAAGCGGCCAGGTTATACGCGGCTGTTGACGATTCTAATTTTTACGCCAACCCTGTTGAGAAAAACTGTCGATCATGGATGAATGTGCCTTTTACATTAGCCAATGCTGATCTGGATGCAGATTTTCTCGCTGGTGCCAAAGAGAAAGGACTGGTAACACTAAAAGGCCACCGTTCAGTGGGCGGTATGCGTGCCAGCATTTATAATGCTATGCCGGAAGAGGGCATTGATACACTTATCAGCTTTATGGCCGATTTCGAAAAACAACACGGCTAAACTAATGCTGGCGAAACAAACTATTAACTAAACTAACTATTAACTAAATAAAAAAAAGAAAAACAGGTAGAGATCAAACGATGCACAAAATTCTTACTTTGAATAACATTTCTGTTGCTGGTCTGGAACGGTTACCACGTGAAGATTATGAAGTCGCTTCTGAGATTCAACATCCGGATGCAATTTTATTGCGCTCATTCAAAATGCACGATATGGAATTACCCTTATCGCTGAAAGCAGTGGGTCGCGCCGGTGCCGGTGTAAATAATATTCCAGTCGACAAAATGAGTGAGGCTGGTATCCCGGTTTTTAATGCGCCAGGTGCTAATGCAAACGCTGTTAAAGAATTGGTCATTACGGGTATGTTGCTGGCTTGCCGCAATATATGTCAGGCATGGGATTTCTCTCGTGAGCTGGAAGGTGAAGATGCAGAAATTACCAAACAGGTTGAAGCGGGTAAGAAAAACTTTGGCGGGTATGAATTGCCAGGCCGAACTTTGGGTGTTGTTGGGTTGGGTGCCATAGGTCGGTTAGTGGCTAATGCAGCTGATTCTCTCGGCATGAAAGTTATTGGTTATGATCCTGGCATCACGGTGGAAGGCGCATGGGAGTTGTCGGCGAATGTGGAGAAAGCAGCGACGGTTGATGACATGATGTCGAAGGTAGATTTTGTTACTTTCCATGTACCTCTAATAGATGCCACTGCAAACATGATTAATGCAGAGCGGCTTAAGATCATGAAAGACAATGTGGTAATTCTCAACTTTGCCCGCGGTGGCATTGTGGATGATGAAGCGGTATCGGCGGCGATTAAGGCGGGCAAGGTATATGCTTATGTGTGTGATTTTCCTTCCAATTTGTTGAAAAAACATGAGCGTGTCATCGCGTTACCACATTTGGGTGCCTCTACAGTAGAAGCAGAAGATAATTGCGCTATTATGGTGGCAGATGAGGTGAGCGATTTCCTGGAAAATGGCAATGTGACCAACTCGGTGAATTTTCCGGAAGTAAATATGCCACGTACTGAAGGTTATCGTATTGGCATTGTGAATTCTAATGTGCCTAATATGGTGGGACAGATTTCAACAGCTATGGCTGATGCCGGATTAAATATTATTGATATGCTTAATAAATCTAAAGGTGATCTTGCGTACACTTTGGCTGATGTTGATAAAGATATCCCCCAGGGTGTGCTGGACAAAATTGCGTCTATTGATGGTGTTTTAGCGGTTCGTTCTATATAAAGGTATTAATAATTACAGGTAAGCATACGGAGCCCAGGCTTTCATGAGTGACAAATTGGCTGATATTCGTGAGCAGATTGATGCGCTGGATGAAGACCTCCAGCGTTTGATTAATGAGCGTGCGAAATTGGCGCTGGATGTCGCTGGGATAAAGCAGGAGCTAGGTGATGATGCCCAGTTTTATCGTCCAGAAAGAGAAGCTGAAGTTTTACGCAGCGTATTAGATCGCAACAATGGCCCGTTGTCTGGTGAAGAAATGGCGCGCCTGTTTCGAGAAATCATGTCGGCCTGTCTGGCATTGGAGCAACCCCTTAACATTGCCTTTCTGGGTCCAGAAGGTACGTTCACCCAGGCCGCTGCGTTAAAACACTTTGGTCATTCGGTGCAAACGAAACCAATGGCGGCTATTGATGAAGTCTTTCGTGAAGTCGAATCCGGTTCGGCACATTATGGTGTGGTGCCCGTAGAAAATTCTACCGAGGGCGTGATTAATCACACGCTGGATATGTTTTTACAATCCTCATTATCTATTTGTGGTGAGGTAGATCTGCGCATACATCATCATTTGTTATCGCAAGCAAAAGATAAATCTAAATTAAAAAAGGTTTACTCTCATCAACAATCTTTAGCTCAATGTCGTGAGTGGCTAGATGCACATTTGTCTGGAGTGGAACGTGTTTCGGTCAGCTCTAATGCAGATGCTGCACGTCGCGCATCAGAAGAAAAAAATGTTGCTGCCATTGCAGGTGAGGTAGCAGCAGATATATATGGTTTAAAAATTCTTGAGCCTAATGTAGAAGACAACCCGGACAATACAACACGATTCCTGATTATAAGTCAGGAAACTGCTTCGCCGAGTGGTGATGATAAAACGTCATTGCTAGTTTCTACATCTAATAAGTCTGGCTCACTACATGAATTGTTAAAACCCTTTGCCGATAATGATGTTTCCATGAGTCGCATTGAGTCTCGTCCGTCTCGTTTGGCAAATTGGGAGTATGTTTTTTTCATTGATATAAATGGACATGTTGATGATGAAAAAATATCGCGTTGTCTGGATAGCGTGAAGTCTGAAGCGTCTATGTTTAAGGTGTTAGGTTCGTACCCCAAGGCGGTTCTGTAAAGGTACCTTTGGGTGAATAAAACCAATCGCTTTGAATCGTTAGCAACAAAGGGTGTGCAATCACTACATCCGTATCAGCCGGGCAAACCCATCGAAGAATTGCAGCGAGAATATGGCGTTAGTGACGTTATTAAACTTGCTTCCAATGAAAATCCACTTGGCACAAGCCCCAGAGTGCAAAGTATTTTAGCAAAAGAGTTTGAGAACTTTGCGCGGTATCCAGATGGTAATGGGTTTACGCTAAAGAAAATGCTGGCCGAAAAGCACGATATCAGCATGGATCAGATAACATTAGGTAACGGCTCCAGTGATCCACTTGAGTTTGTGGTTAGAGTATTCACCCAGCCTGGCGATGAAGTACTGTTCTCCGAACATGCGTTTGCCATGTATCCCATTGTCACTCAGGCAGCCAGTGCAACAGCTGTTGTAGCGCCCGCAATCTCTTCGTCTGATGGCTCTTCACCTACCAGCTCTTTGCTTTCAAAAGAATGGGCGCATGATCTCGACGCAATGGCGGAGCGAATTAGTGAACGCACCCGGGTAATTTTTATTGCCAATCCGAACAATCCAACAGGCACCTGGTTAAATGGCAATGAGTTGGAAACTTTTATCGCTAAAGTACCAGAGTCAGTTGTGGTGGTGATCGACGAGGCCTATTTTGAATACGCCAGTGAGCCTGCACTATGGTTACAAAAGGGGTTACAGAAAGGGTTACAAAAGGGGTCGCAAAAAGGGGCAGTTGAATACCCGGATGCCACACAGTGGCTGGATCGTTACCCCAATCTTATGGTCACACGCACTTTTTCCAAGGCCTACGGCCTTGCGGGGCTGCGTGTGGGGTATTCATTATCGCATCCAGACCTGGCAAATTTACTCAATCGTATACGCCCGCCATTTAATGTGAATAGCATGGCTCTTGCTGCAGCCTGTGAAAGTTTAGAAGATAGTAATCATGTCGCCAAGGCAGTTGCGTTAAATGCGCAGGAGATGGAAAGCACTACCAGGGCATTTGAACAAATGGGCCTGGAGTACATACCTTCAGTAGGTAATTTTGTCTGCGTTGATGTGTCTGGTCCTATGGGAAGAGATGGGTTGGCCGTGTATGATGCGCTGCTCCATGAAGGCATAATAGTGCGACCAGTTGCAAATTACGGCATGCCAAATCACCTGCGCGTCACACTGGGCTTGCCCGAAGAGAATGAAAAATTCTTGAGTGCGTTGAGAAAAGTTTTAAAAGAGATTTAAAGTTATAACATAACTGGAGTCGTTTTTTGATCGATCGTCTCACCATTATAGGTGTTGGTTTAATTGGTGGTTCGCTGGCGCGAGCCCTCAAGTCTTCCGGTGCCGTAAAAGAAGTTGTTGGCACTGGCAGAAGTAAACAACATTTGCAGCGTGCGCTTGAGCTTGGCGTTATTGATCGTGTTGAAGATGATATGGCTGCAGCGGTTAGTGATGCCGATGTGGTGGTTGTGGCTGTTCCCGTAGGCGCAATGGAATCTGTGTTTAGCGTTATCGCGCCACACCTGTCTGATAAAACTGTTTTAACTGATGTGGGGTCCAGTAAGGCTAGTGTTGTTGAAGCGGCACAAAAAGCTTTTGGAAAATTACCCACGAATTTTGTACCGGGTCATCCTATAGCTGGTACGGAAAAAAGCGGAGTAGAAAATTCTTTCGCAGAATTGTTCAAGCAGCATCGTGTCATTTTGACACCAACTGAAGCCAGTAGCACTGATGCTGTTTCACAGGTTCGTGAAATGTGGGAACAGGTAGGCGCAACTGTGACAGAAATTTCCGTTTCACATCACGACGAAGTATTGGCAGCCACTAGCCATTTACCGCATTTATTGGCGTTTGCATTAGTCGATACTCTGGCAACCATGGACGACAAGCAGGAAATATTTGACTATGCTGCTGGCGGCTTTCGTGATTTCACCCGAATAGCATCAAGTGATCCACTTATGTGGCATGACATTTGTGTTCACAATGAACCGGCATTATTAAAAATGCTGGATCGTTTTAATGCTGATCTAAATCGTTTACGCAAAGCCATTGCAGAAAATGATGGTGACTACCTATTACAGGTTTTTTCCCGAGCTAAGGAAGCGCGCGACCAACTCACATCAACTCCCGACAACTCTTAACAACTACAAGTGAGAGTGAGAAATACAAATGAGCGGTAGTAGCTCCAGTAATTCTAGTAAACCCCACAAAAACGC
>JAUVNZ010000170.1 GCA_030599435.1 Gammaproteobacteria bacterium
CAATTAGAATTATAACTGTGGTTATGAGATTTCCGCCGTAGATCCTCATGGGACACTCCTTTGAGAGACTATTGTCTCTGATTTAAAGTATCCGTTAAACTGGGGGTGGTTCACTCTGACTTCCCGCGAGTATTTTTTAGTTTTTACTCTAACCCCAATTATTTCAATTATTCTTATTCATTATTCATTATTTAAACCCAAAGAGGCGTGGAATTTTGGTGCGCATTTTGGGCAAACACCATGACTAAATTCGGCTTCTGAATGACTAGATATATATGCCTCTAGTTTATTCCATGCCCCTTCATCATCTCGGATGCTGTGGCAATACATGCATATTGGAATTAGTCCTTTCAATATTTTAATTCCACCTAACGCTTTTTCTTCCTGAAGACTCTTTCTTTGCACACTCAGAATAGCAGTTATACCAATAGCAAATAGAGCAAGAGAACGATTGAATATTACTTTCCATAATTCTCCACCGGGTGGAGAAGAATAAAAGCCTAAGATAGTAAGGAGCACCGCACCAATAGCTACATAATAAGGGAGCCTTTTTCTTGGAGACCAAAGAGATACTAAAACCACAATAATGTAAGGAACCCCTCCTGCCACCCCAAGTGAGATAGATGAGTCTAAAAGAAATATTGCTATAGACATAATTATGCAAAGTGCAATTACTTTGCCATCAGTAACCTTAATAATTTTATGTATTTTCATGTGCGCAGAACATTCTATTGATGTTTGCTTATCTCTACATAACAATAAGTAGAGGTCCCAAATGGTCCTTTTGAAAAGAGCGTTTTCGGACCTATTAAAAATGTGAACTGATAAAAATCAACGATTTAATTAATTTTATCGGGCTTTTTCTATTAAAAATTTTGCATGAAAGGAGAGCTGGAAAATTTCATTAGCACTCCCTTGCATCCAGCTAGCAATAAGCATGTCCCCGCACTAAAAATTAATCAAGCACAAATCGTATTGTCATTCGACATTAGCGAATAAGCATGTACTGATTTTGAATTGCGAGAAAGGGGTAAAAAAGAAAATGGTAGCTACGGGTGGACTTGAACCACCGACCCCAGCATTATGAATGCTGTGCTCTAACCAGCTGAGCTACGTAGCCATATTCGGGTTTGCGAAGGAGGCGGGATTGTCTTTTTTTGGCCTCCTGCTGTCAAGCTGCCAGATATTGGCAGGCTTTTATATCAATAACTTACGAAATACACTAATTCTCTATACATATTAAGCGGGCCTTGCCGGACTCTTAGGTCATGTCTCCCGCCCTGAAGGCGTTATATGGTGAAATAAGGGCATATATAAGGTAAATTTATTTCCTAACGGGAAAATGTGGGTCGTTATTCAATTGACTTGAAAATATCGACCCAGAGAGGTGTATAAAAAGGATTTTAGCTTAACCAGACCAAGAAGGCATAGTGTATGCAGCATCCACATATGTTTGCCAAGCTAAGCTCACCCCGACCCTCACGGGCCTATCACCGTGAACGATTATTTAAGCAGCTGGATGAATCGCGCAACAAGCCCGTTATCTGGATCTCCGCCCCCGCCGGTAGTGGCAAAACCATACTGGTATCGAGTTACTTACAACACAATAAAATTATCCCCCAGTGGTACCAGGTTGATGAAGGCGATGCGGATATTGCCTCCTTTTTTTATTATTTAGGTTTATTGGGGAAACAAGCCGCACCCAGGCGAAAGAAGCAACTTCCCAATCTGACTCCGGAGTACCTGGCTGGCCTTCCCATCTTCACGCGCAACTTTTTTCGCGAACTCTATGATCGTATCAAACCACCTGGTGTACTGGTATTTGATAATTTTCAGGATGCCGGGATGGATATCCCCTTGCATCAATTGCTTCCGCAGGCACTCTCGGAAATTCCGGACGGGATTAATATTGTCATCATCAGTCGCACCGAACCACCATCCAGTGTAGCTCGCATGCGAGCCTCGGGTCAGATGGCCCTACTGGATTGGGATGATTTACGTCTGAGTAATGAGGAAAGTATTGCCATAGGCAGATTACATACGGGCAGCGATGAATTTAGTGATGTGTTTTTCAGTGACTTGAATGCAAAGACAGAGGGCTGGGTAACAGGGCTGATACTGGCACTCGAGCATGCCAATGAAATGACGGGGATCGAAGCCTTTAATAAAATGGAGAGTCAAAAGCTGGTTTTTGACTATTTCGCCGGTGAGCTTTTTGATCACCTGGACCAACGCTCAAAAGAACTGTTATTGCATACAGCGTATCTCCCCAAGATCACTAGTACTGCTGCCCACAGGCTTGCAAAAGAAACCGGAGCGGAGAAGATACTGGCCGACTTAAATCAACGTAACTACTTTATAACAACGCATGGCAACCCAGTTTCTGCATATCAGTTTCATCCCCTATTCCGGGAATTCCTGAAATCGCGCGCACAACAAATGTTAAGCACTGAAGAGTTAGTCGCTTTGTTGCGCGACTCGGCGCAACAACTGGAACAGGAAGGTCAAACCGAACAGGCGATTGAGTTGTTAATACAAGCCCAGGAATGGGAGAAGGCCAGCGCTTTAATATTGCAGCACGCCCCAAAGCTCATTGAGCAAGGCCGGTATCAAACACTGTCGCAATGCCTCAAATCGTTTCCACCGGATCTGTTAACGGAACAACCCTGGTTAATTTACTGGCAAGGGATTGCAGCATTCCCTTTTGGTACGGCTAATGCCCGGAAAACCCTGACTGGTGCCTATGAGCGCTTTAAGTCATCTGGCGATCTGGCGGGCCAGTCGCTCGCCTGGTGCGCCATAGTCGATACTATTTTTGTTGAATTAGGTGACTATACGCCACTAGATAATTGGATAGCTGAGATGGATTCCTTACTTGTTGGCAAACCTATGTTTCCTTCACCCGATATTGAAGCCCGTGTTGCCTGCGGCATGTTTGTGGCACTGACAAGCCGGCAATCCCAGCGCGAGGACTTGCGCCTTGTTTGGGAGCCACGGGTAACTGAACTGGTGTTATACGGTAGCAATCTGCCACTGCAAATGCAGTATGCAGCCCAGTTATTTCAATACTATATCTGGATAGTTGGTGACATGAACAAGGCCAGGGTGCTGCTTGATTCCCTGGAACCAAAGATGGAGGCCAATGCACCACCCTTGATTCAGGTGACCTGGTATTTCATCAAGGCTACCTACTGTGTTGCAACAACACAGATCGACACGGGACTTGAGGCCGTGCACAAAGGACTGGCGATAAGCAATTCCAGTGGTGTTCTGGTAATGCGGCAAATGCTCTGGGCACAAGGAAGCTTTCTTTATATTTTTTCTGATGATATGGCGAAAGTGAAAACTTATCTGGATCATATGAGCGAAGTGCAACGACCAGACCAGTATATAAATATTGCCTACTACCATGTCGTGGCCTGTGTTTATCACCTGATTAATCAACAGATGGGTGAGGCAAAAGAGCATGCATGCCTGTCGATAGAGTATGCACGCAAGTGCGGCGCGCCGTATTTCCTGTTGTTTTGTCGAGCTCTGGAAATAATCATCGCTACTGACGAAGACCGCGCCGATGAAGTGAGAGCACTGATGGAGGGCTATAAAAAGGATACTCAAAAATATCACATTGTCTCAGTACAAATAGGACTAATCCCGTCTTTGGAAAGTTACTTGGCACTGAACATGGGCGGCAAGACGGGTTGTGTCCAAGCGTTACGTGAAGGGTTTGCCATGTCAAGGCAATACAGCTATTACAATCAATTCTGGTGGATGCCACAGACTTTGAATCGCATCATGCTACTGGCGCTAGAACACGATATTGAAACGGATTTTGTCTGCACTATGATACGCAGGCGACGCATGTTACCGCCTGACGATATCCCTATTCCTGATACTTGGCCTTTCCCTGTCAAGATCTACACTCTGGGCCGGTTCAGTCTACTGGTTGATGATGAGCCAGTCGTATTCAAAGGCAAGACACCAAAGAAAGCATTGGAGTTGTTGAAAGCTTTAATCGCCTTTGGTGGTCGTGATGTCAGTGTCGAACATCTTTGCGATGCCCTGTGGCCGGATGCCGAAGGCGATGCGGCTTATCAATCGTTTACTATGGCCTTGCAGCGGCTGCGTAAAGTGTTGGCCCACCCGGAAGCCATCGTGCTAATAGAAGGTAAACTCACTCTAAATCCCAAGTATGTCTGGGTAGATGCATGGAGCTTTGAACGGGGCCTGACCACCTCCGAACCAGATAAGCTCGGCGAGGCCTTGCGGCTTTATCAAAACGGTTTTCTGGAAAAAGATCCTGAAACATCCTGGGCACTCTCCTGCCGTGAAAACTTGCATCAACGTTTC
>JAUVNZ010000262.1 GCA_030599435.1 Gammaproteobacteria bacterium
AACATTAGAGTATGAAACACCGGCAGAGAGATTTAATGCATGTGTTGCGTTGACTGGTTGAATTCGCAAGCAATAACAGCCATTGAGTTCCAGCGGCCAAACAGGCGTAATGTGCCAATAGCAGTCATAAAAAGCCTTGATAGAATACAGTGTAAATTCGTAAGCGGGATCTAATCATAGTGTAATTAGCGGGCTGGCACCGCCCTACTGGAGTAAAAGATGGCAGAAGAATGGGTCGAACAGATGCAGAATCAAGTGAATACACTTGAAAAGCTTGAAAAGTATATCAATGTCTCTGACCAAGAAAGGGAGGCAATTAAGCGTTTGGATACCAGGTGGGGGATATCGCCTTATTTTGCATCGTTAATGGATAAGGAAGATCCAAATTGTCCAATCCGAATGCAGATGATTCCATCCATGAAGGAGCAGGTTAATCAGTATGGAATGACAGACTATCTGGTCTGGAAAGAGAATAGAGCGACCGAAGAAGTTCGTCCAGACAGCATTGCCCGTCAGTATCATGATCGTATTGCTTTTACTGTTGTAGAAACTTGTGCTGTTTATTGTCGGCACTGCTTTCGCAAAGAACTTGTTGTCGATAAGAATTTAAAATTACGTATGGATGTGGATGAGGGACTAGCCTGGATTGCCGAACACACTGAAATTCGTGATGTACTTATTACAGGAGGCGATCCGTTACTTTTATCGGATGATAAACTGGAATACCTGATTACATCACTTCGCGAGATACCGCATGTCGAAATGATTCGCATCGGCTCCCGGCTACCTATAGTTCTACCGCATCGCATTACAGAAGGACTGAAAAATGCTATAGGAGGCTTCCACAAAGTTCCAGTCTGGATCAATACGCAGTGTAATCACCCGAAAGAGATTACTGAAAAAACGGCAAAAGCGGTTTACGAACTGATGAGTTGTGGAATTAATGTGGGCAATCAGGCGGTATTGTTGAAGGGAATTAATGATGATGTAAACACCTTCAAAGAACTACATCTGAAATTACTGCGTACTCGTATACGACCCTACTATGTTTTCTATTGTGAAGCGGCTCCTGGAATCGACCATTTCCGTACTTCGGTGGAAAAAGGCGCTGAATTGATACGTGATGCAATACGTGGCCATACTACCGGTCTGGCGCAACCGATGTACGTGCTGGCAACCAACATCGGCAAGATTCCATTAATGCCAGATTATTATATAGTCGATAAAAACGAGAAAGAGTACACATTACGAAACCATAAGGGCGAAACAACCAAGATCCCTAATATCCCTGAATAAATGTTAGCGTTTTGAAATTAAAGGGGACGGAGGGATTAAATTTTGATCAACCCCTTTAAACTCTTTTACTATAATTAGGGGGGCGGTGACAAATGAGACTCATTTCCCTTTTAGATTCATCTTTATCTTCGCTTCAGTAGTAGCGATATTGTTACTTCCCCAGTATTGTATTTCTTTTAGCACAGGCCCTAGTGAAATCCCTTTCTCTGTTAGCTGGTAGGCATACCTGACAGGACGATCTTGATAAGGAGTTTTCAGGATGATGTCTTTTTCACTCAATCGTTTAAGCCTGTCTGCCAGGATATTGGTCGGTATTTTTTCTGGTGAGGATTGAAATTCACTGTAGGTACTTTTGCCGGCAAACAGGTCTCGTATTACCAGTAAAGTCCATTTGTCTCCAAGGATATCCAGGGTGTTTGCGATCGGGCAGGGTGAGCGCATATCCGTTATTTTTATCGCTTTTTTTGAATCTTTCATGGCTTAAGTTTATTACATTTGCATGGTAACTTGCAAATTAAAAGTAACTTTGGTATAGTTACTTGCATAATGCAAGTAACTGCATTGTTTTAATCAATATATACCTGGAGGGATAGACATGAATGCAATTATTTTTGATTCAGATAACAGACAGAAGAATTTTGCTTTAATAACTAAGGCGGTATTATTAATTTTCCTGAGCTGGTTTGTCACCATCGTGGTTGCTGTGCTATCCGGCAGTTTCGATGCAGCAGTAGGTGAAAGGCCTGTGTTCATGCTAATGGCAGTATTGATGCCAGTGGCTGTGTTTGGCATTGCTTATAAAAATGTGAATTCATTTAAGGCTTGGGTGCTTGCTCTCGATATGCGTAAGTTAATCCTGTTGCACAGCTGGCGCATGGTTGGTACCGGTTTTGTGTTCTTATATTTTCAGGATAGATTGCCCGCGTTGTTTGCCCTGCCGGCCGGACTGGGTGATGCAGTGGCTGCGATTGGTGCTTTGTTTTTAGGTATAGCTCTATATGAGAATGTAGCAGCGGTTACAGCCAGAAGAATATTTTTGTGGAATACCTTTGGTTTGATCGATTTTGTAATTGCTGTTTCCATGGGTGTTCTAACAAGGGCCGGTGATGTGCTGCATATTTCAGGACAGGCTAGCAGTGATATCATGGGTACCTTCCCGTTGGGGCTGATTCCCGGGTTTGCGGTGCCCTTTTATGTGATCACGCATCTGATCATATACGCACAATTAAAAAGTAAATAATTAACAGTACAATAGAGGGCAGAGAGCAATTGTTTCTAATATTAGAGTGTGTGTTCTCTAACCCCATTTAATTGTATACTTCTTATACTTTGAAAATTGATCCTGTCACAAATCCTCTGGATAAGCTTCCACCTGTTCTTAAGAAGAATTTAGACCGAAATCTATGTACCTGTAACGAGGTTCTTAAGATGGATATTATCAATGCCATCGTAAATGGGGCTACAACAGTGGGAGAGATTAAAAAACAGACCTATGCCACAGTGGGAAGTGGCTGTTGCACTCAACAGGTAGAGCGGTTGATTAAGTGTCTTTGCTCGCCAGAAATGAAGAATATTCAAAATGATGACTATGCTTATGTAGACGTAAAGTAAAAATTAAGAAGTCATAATATCGTAAGGGCGTTTTATCTCTCTTACAACTTGAGCAACACTCATATGGCGAGATTTTCTCAAAAATTCTTTACCATCTAAAAAAATTAAGACTGTAGGAATTGTAAAAACCCCAAAATGTGGAGCAATATCTTCTTCTATGCTTATATCCACGCTCTCAACTTTAAATTCTTTAAAGTTTTTATCTAATGCATCGATAAGTTTAGGTTTTAGTGCATGACACACATTACATGTTGGTGCAGAAAAGTACACCATCACTGC
>JAUVNZ010000329.1 GCA_030599435.1 Gammaproteobacteria bacterium
AACCATCATTCGCCAGGCGCGAATCGATTACCTTGGTATCTTCAGCATCGCAAAAAGGACAGTGCATACTGGCAGGGCAAAAAGAAAAATGGAAAGAAAAATATTTTCCTTTTCTTTTTTACCTTTCCCCTTTTAAGTACCGTACACAGGCAAGCGCTTACAAATTTCCAGCACTTGCTCTTTAACGCGTTCAATGGTTTCTATGGATTCGACATCATCCAGCACATCACAAATCCAGAAACCCAACTCACGCGCATCTACTTCATTAAATCCGCGCGTAGTAATGGCAGGTGTGCCTATACGAATTCCACTGGTGACAAAAGGTGACTGTGGGTCGTTTGGTACACTGTTTTTATTCACTGTGATATTGGCGGCACCTAAAGCTGCATCAGCTTCTTTGCCGGTAATACCCTTGTCGATAAGATCCACAAGGAAAAGGTGGTTATCAGTGCCACCGGAAACAATGTTATAACCGCGCTCCTGCATAACACTCGCCATGGACTGCGCATTAATGACCACTTGTTGTTGATAGGTTTTGAATTCTGGCTCCAGAGCTTCCTTGAAAGCCACAGCTTTGCCTGCAATGACGTGCATCAGTGGGCCACCCTGGGTACCTGGGAATACGGCAGAATTTAGCTTTTTCTCGATTTCTTCGTTAGCTTTGGCCAGTATCAAACCACCTCGAGGACCACGCAGAGTTTTGTGTGTGGTCGTGGTAGAAACATCAGCGATAGCCACAGGGCTGGGATAAACTCCTGCTGCAATCAACCCCGCCACATGGGCCATATCCACAAATAGCCAGGCGCCCACGCTATCGGCAATATCACGAAAACGCTGCCAGTCCACCACACGAGAATAGGCAGAAAAGCCGGCCACAATCATCTTCGGCTGATGTTCTTTGGCAAGCGCTTCCACCTGAGCGTAATCGATTTCTCCGGTGCTTTCGTCCAAACCGTACTGGATGGCATTATAAAGTTTGCCAGAGGAACTCACCTTCGAACCATGGGTAAGATGCCCGCCATGCGCCAGACTCATACCCAAAATGGTGTCGCCAGGTTGCAATAAAGCCAGATAAACCGCTGCATTGGCCTGAGAACCGGAATGTGGCTGCACATTGGCGTAATCTGCTCCAAACAGCTCCTTGGCACGATCGATGGCTAATTGCTCAGCCATGTCCACATTTTCGCAGCCACCATAATATCGTTTGGCAGGGTAACCCTCGGCATATTTATTAGTTAAAACAGTACCCTGGGCTTGCATCACCCGTGGGCTGGTATAGTTTTCTGATGCGATGAGCTCAATATGCTCTTCCTGGCGCACTTCTTCAGCCTGGATCGCATCCCATAAATCGTCATCAAAACCGGCGATTTGCATGTCTTTATTAAACATTTTGCTCCCCTGTCCTTTCTAGATCTCTCAATTACAACTAACTGACAGAAAATCTTCCCCAGTAGGGAAATTATGGTTTATTTGTTGGAAATTTCTGACCAATTTTGCTCCCGAAACCTAAAATTGTCAGAAGTCGCCGAAAGGCGCGCATTGTAGCATGATTCAGCCACTTCCCTAGTTTTCAGCCTCCCGTAATACCACCTTCAAACCCCCGAAAAACTTAAGTATTAGCCCGATCATCCGATTAATAGCTTGATAACACAGGAACACGTTACCAAAAACTATAATATGTCCAGCTTATCCAATTTATCAGCCATAACCAGCAAATCTGATGGATTTCGATTTAAGATCGGAGTTCGCCAAAAAGTAATGCTGGTTCTGCTGACCGTCCTGCTCACCGCTCTTACTATCAGCGGGTGGTTAGCTTTGCGTGCAGAACGCGCAAACATTCTGAAAGAAACAAATCTACGCGGAGCTGAGATCAGTCGTTATGTCGCCAAATCACTTTCTTTCAACATTGCGGGTTACGATATTGAAACCGTCCAGCTAATGCTTGATGAATTAACTTCATCAGATGAAATAAGTTATGCCGCCGTGACTAATATGCAGGGCAACATAATGAGTGAGTCAGGTATTTCATATAAAAATTCTCCCCAAGAAGAAAATGTGGTGAATTTTCAACAAACAATCTACATTGATGATGACGAGATTGGTATTCTCGACCTTGGGCTGAGTACAGCGCGGACGCTTGAGCGTCTTGAAAATCAAAAATTCACTCTACTCAAACGAGAAGCTCTCATCATCCTGCTTATTGCCTTCGGTGAATTTCTGGCCCTGTCATACATCATCGTACGACCTGTAAGCCAGATTACCGAGTACTTGCGTAACAATATCGATAAAGATGGTCACCTGGTGGAAGCTATTCCTGTTATTACCAGTGATGAATTCGGCCATATGGCCAATCAATTTAATGAATTAACAACCCAAATCAACGAAGCCAATAAAAAACTGCAGTCCAAGGTCGAAATAGCCGACCGAAAACTACTTGAAACTAACGCACAGCTCAAACAGATGAACGAAGAATTCAAAATCCTTTCAATCACTGATCCA
>JAUVNZ010000047.1 GCA_030599435.1 Gammaproteobacteria bacterium
AACTATTATTAGTTACAGAGTGTCGCCTTGGATTGTCAACTGATCCAACTTGAAAGACCAGGGGCTCTTCCAAATGTGCTGTTGTGAAAGTCCACCGTGAGTGGGAATCCTGATGCGCAAATAGAGCTTCCACCATGAACACATGGTTCGGGACACGAGGCGATACCACTTCTTTACTTTACTGTTATTAACCACACAAACCGCCTTTAGGGGCGGTTTTTTTTGGCCATGGACGACACGTGCATGGGCAGATAAATGCTCCTGCATAATCTGCATTTCCCACATCCATGTGGGTCATGCATTAGTGTCGCGGGAGGCATGGATGCCGGGAGCGACAGGCGTGAGTCAACGGCTTTGCTACTTTATAGTTCTGCTAGATATTATTTTTTGCACGCCGAGATTTGCGTGCTGGGATGGCGGGCATTCTTTCTTTAAGCCTTTGGCCTTCTAGTCCAAGACGATCTGCATAGATTACAGTAAAGGCCAATACACTGGTTACGTATTCTCTTGTTTCCTTGAAAGGAATATTTTCTATCCAACGTTGAGCGTCCAGGCCATCACCTGTTGGTAACCAACGATCGATTCGATGTTCACCGGCATTATAGGCTGCTGTAGCTAATACTGTTTGTCCACCGAAACGTTTTAACATCATACGTAAATAACGTGTGCCTAACGCCAGGTTTGTATCAGCGTGCGTGAGCTGTGATGAGCTTCTGTATTTTACTTTAGAGTGGCGACGCGAGACATATTTTGCTGTGGCAGGCATAAGTTGCATAAGGCCCACTGCGCCAACTGGTGAGCGTGCATCTCTGACGAATGCGCTTTCACGACGAATGACACCATACGTCCATGCAGGGTCGATACTTTCATTTTCAGAGTGGGTTAGTACTTGTTGTTGAAACAACAGCGGAAATCGAAGATCCATATCGTCACGACTATTCGTGCTGGCCATGGTTAGTATTGATTGTTCAGCCCAGCCCCAAAGTTGTGCCAGTTTGGACGCATCAATGCGTTCGTCATTATTCATGGATTGCGTAACTTCGCGCCATTCACGCCGTGCTGAAACAATGCGACCGAGTTTTAGTAATTCATGAGCACGTTTTATATCTGCGCGTTGACCAAGAACGAACAATTCGCTGGTAGTTGGCAAATGAGGTCGGTCAGTGATTGTGTAAGCGCGCCCCAGTCTGTCTGCTGCCAGAAAGCCATAATAGCTACGACGTTGAGCCAGAGCAGTGTATTGCCTCATCGCTGGGATAAGCTCTCCCAGTTCTTCATAGGTTCTTGCACGCCAAAATGTCCAACGGTCTGATTGCATTTGGGTCGGTGATAAGCCATTGATAGCAACTAATGCAGTTTGCCATTGTGACTCACGCAGTGCAGTGCGGACACGCCATTCACGACCAACATCTGAAAGATACTGATCTGGAATGTGTGAAAACCAGAATTCTGCACCGGGCAGGTGTTTTCTGGACAATGATATTGCCAGTGTTTGTAGCACGTCAAAATGATCTTCCTGTGCAATGACATTATTTATGTCTACTTTGAACAGGAGTTTTGTGGCTTGCTGTGGATTACGTGATGCAAATCGTTTTGCAATACTGGTTACAATTTTGGGCGCCATGACATGAGAATTTTTTACAAGGCGTGCCTGATACTTTGGAAGCAAAGCAGGTTTACGATGCAGTTTGATCCACAGTCTTGCCAGTTTACGGTCACTAGCAGGCAGGGAGCGAACGAGATAACGTGCTAAAGTCCGGTTTCTTTTGTCTAAGGCAAGCACCATACGCTGCCAGACAAGCTCAGGGGTTAGCTTGCTTGCAACTCGCCAATGTTTGAAAACGCGATCACAACTGCGCGGTTGAGATTTTCCTTTAAGCCACATAGCTTTAATTTTTGGGTAAGCTGCTTCCGCCTGACCAGTGCGAATTAATGCATTGAGATAATGACACTGTAACCGGACATTACCCTGAGGCGTGTAAAACGTCAGAAAACGTTTCCATCGTCCATGTCGAGCGCTATGTTTTAATAGTTTACTGCGCAACATATCAGCGACAGGCTGAGATTCGTAATCTGCAAAAAATTGAGCCAGTTCTTTCGACTTCACTCTACCGATGCGTTGTTTTAAGTACTGGTAACGTAAGTAAGGGTAGAGAGGATATTCTTCCAGGGTGGATAAAATTTTCCTGAATTGCCTTAAGCGGTGTTGCTGCAGTGCTCTTTCTGCTTTCAAAAATTGCTGGCGTTGGACAGCCAGCTTTTCGCTATCAAGATTAATGACTCGTTGTTGCATTCCGGGGAAGTTTTCAATTGAATCGGGTGTTTCAGACAGAATGCTATGAGGTTTATTGTAATTTTCGGTAGCCTGGAGCGACGCTATATGATTCGGGGCAGCCTGGAGTTTGCTTGGTGATAAAAACGGGTCATCTGGCATTAATGCAAATGATTCGCCAGAAAGCAGCACAGCACAGATCAGGACTAACACCCACCATAAACGTGATTGGTGCAGGATTTTGTCCCCCAATTCTGTGCCTCTAACATCTGGCTTTTCGTTATACACTTTTTGTTTCATATAGGGGGGTTAGCGGCCGATTTTCAGGGGGTTTAAGTGAGAAATGAGTACTAATCAACAGATTTAGATAAATTCCCCCAATATATGCGCTATTCTGTTGGTAAATCATTGAGTAGGCTATAAAAAAAGGGCATAAGCAGGTTTTTGGGTAGGGGAAAACATCTCCGATAGTAAGGGCTAACGAGGCACAATATTTACACAATGGAGGAATTGCTCACCCACCCGATTTTTCAGTCTGCCCTGGCGCCCCTTTTAAGCAGTTTGGTGGTGGCTGTATTGCTGCATCGCACTGGGAATTTATGGCAAGGATTGGCCGTGGTGACTGGAGTATTTGTGGCGGTTTTGTTGATTACTGGCCTTAGTTTACAGCCGCTCACGTCGACTCGAAAAATCATTCTTTGTAGCCTGGTTTTACCGTTTTTGGCTGTGCCTTTGTTGCGGATGAATTGCCCCGTGATTTACCGGGCATTTTTGTTATCCACCGCTATGGCAGGAGCAGCCTTATGGGTAGCCTGGCCCGTGTTAGGGCGGCAGGAGGGGTTGGCTCTGTGGTTGACTGGTACCAGGGTTGCGTTGTTTGCCGCGGCCATTGGCGGTGGTATGAGCTGGTTGGATAGGGTTGATGTGCCTCGCCAGGGTGGCGTCATGCTGGCATTGGGAATCGGTGTCGGGGCATCTGCATTCATCGCTGCATCAGCCCTGTATGCTCAAATTGCCTTCTCGGTATCGGCAGCAGTGGGTGGGCTGCTTCTGGTTGTTTTGCTTGAGCCATCGATCAAAATATTAGGTTCAGACAAGATGAAATCTGGCCTTGGCGGCTTGAGTTTATTCGCGGTTGCCGTGCCGCTGGGGTTAATAGGGGGCGCAGCGACTGTTTATGCAAAATTACCTGGAACAGCGTTGATTAGTCTGGCGGTTATTCCGTTAGTCGCTGCTATTCCAGTATTTAGGCAACTTAATCCATGGGTAAGTGCCACACTAACGACATTATCAGGTTTGATTCTAGCAGTGCCCGCATTCTGGCTGGCCTGGGGTGTTGCTGAGACGATGAGCTATTAACGGGAATTCAATGAATGTAAAACACAGAAACAAGCTTCCATTATTTACAGAATAATTTACAAAAAACATGCAGATTCAAATGAGGAAATAACATGAAGAAAATATTATTAATTATTGTTTTATATAGTATTTCAATGGCAGCATTGGCTGATTCTTACACTATTGATCCAACGCATACTTACCCTAATTTCACAATCAATCACCTGGGATTTTCAACCATGCATGGTCGCTTTGGAAAGACATCCGGGTCTTTGGAGTTGGATCAGGCCAAAGGAACTGGCTCAGTGGACATTGTTGTCGATATGGCTTCAGTCAACACTGGTCTTAAAAAGCGGGATGACCATTTGCGCAGCCCAGATTTCTTTAATGCGATTGAGTTTCCGACCATGACCTTTAAATCCACCAAGGTGGCATTTAAGGACAAAGGTGCTGTCGTTACAGGAAATCTCACCATTAAGGGCGTCACCAAATCCGTAAAACTGGATGTTGCCAGCATAAATTGCGGAGTGCATCCCTTTAACAAAAAGCATGTTTGTGGATTTGATGCCACAACCAGCATTAAACGTTCAGATTTCGGAATCATATACGGACTGCCCGCCATTGGTGACGAAATGAATATCGAAATTGAGGTGGAGGCTGTTAAAAATTAGTATTTTTTAACTGTAAATGTTCTGGCGGTTGTCCAAATGTGAAAAAATGATATAGAACTAAATCCTATTACACGCTAGCGATAGCGGGGCATCTTGAGTTAAGATCAAACACAATTATGGAAGCAGACAGGGATACAGTATTTCAGTCGCTGATGGGGCGTGTCTCGCCTCCTTCATGGTTATAAATAGACGTTAATTTTGCTCGGGATACTTGCCCGGTAATTGAACAAGTGGAGAAGGATTATGCCAGTTACATCTGAGTTAACTAATGATGGCGGAACTATTACCATCAAAGTCAACGGACGTTTTGATTTTGCTGTACAAAACGAGTTCAGAGATTGCTACTACAACATTAATAAAGCCAAGGATTCTAAATTTATCATTGATATGAGTGGTGCAAATTATATGGATAGTTCGGCTCTAGGTATGCTGTTAATGATGCGTGAATACCTCGGCGGGAATTCTGCTGATATCAGCATTACTAATACTTCAGCTGATATTAAAAATATACTGACAGTGGCAAATTTCCAAAGTTTGTTTGCTATGGCATAAGAGTCATTTCATCGAAAATTTCTTTTTCGTTTTTTCTAATATCAGCAACCTAATACAAGTTAAATGTCCTTTTCTTGTCGTATAACTTTTTGCAATCATCACGCATAGCTGCTCAGGTTCTCAATGAATAATAGGGATTTGACAATTCTTGTAGCAGACGATGATCTTCCTAATCGTTTCGTTCTCCAGGCCATTCTCGATAAACAGGGTTTTAACGTGTTGCAAGCGGATGATGGTTTGCAAGCAGTTGAACTCTTTGAGCGCGAAAAACCTGATTTGGTGCTAATGGATATTAAAATGCCAAATATGGATGGTTACGAAGCAACCCGAGCCATCAAAGACAGTAGCAGCGATACTTTTGTGCCGGTTATTTTTCTTACCGCGACTTCAGATAATGAAGGGTTGGCGAAATGCGTAGAATCAGGCGGCGATGATTTTTTAACCAAGCCGTATAACCATGTGTTACTCAAAGCAAGAATAGATGCGCTGCTCAGAATTCGGGACCTTTACAATACCGTTCAGAAACAACGTAATGAATTAGCCAGCCATCAAAAACGTCTTGATAGAGAACGGGAATTAGCGAGCAGGTTATTTAATAATATTGTTGAAACGGGTTCGCTGGGTTTACCCAACATAAATTCTCTGTTATCCCCCATGTCACTTTTTTCTGGGGATATTTTACTTGTTGCACCAAAACCCTCTGGTGGCTTGCATGTATTGCTGGGTGATTTTACCGGGCATGGACTGGCAGCAGCAACAGGAGCGTTGCCGGTTTCAAGCGTATTCTATGGCATGACCGCAAAAGGTTTTTCTGTTTCGGATATTATTGCTGAAATCAATGAAAAATTAATAGCCATTCTTCCCGCCGACATGTTTCTCGCCGCTTGCATGATAGAAATGAATCCAAATAGCCATACATTGTCTATTTGGAATGGTGGTATTCCGTCAGTGCTTGTTTACAGTGAATTTGAGAAAAAAATTACCAAAGAAGTTAAACCACGACATTTACCGCTAGGCATTGTTGGCGGAAATAATTTCAGTAGACGAATCGATGTGGTGGAGATGCATGAAGGTGATCGGGTGTATGTACATTCAGATGGGGTAACAGAGACTGTTAACCCAGACGGTTCTATGTATGGCCGTGAACGGTTGGCTAGAATGTTTAAAAATAATAAAAATCCTGGAAAATTGTTTGAAGAAATAGTTGGTAATTTAAAAGACTTTCAGGCCGGTGGTGAACAGCAAGACGATGTAGCGATGATTGAGTTGCAATATCAACAGTTGTTGCTTGAATCGATGGTAGATTTGAAAACATCGTTGAGTTCAACTGTTGGCCACCCACCATCCAGCTGGTCTCTTTCAATGGAGCTTGGTGCGGACATTATTCGGCATTTTGATCCATTGCCGCTCCTTATTCAGTCAGTCAACGATTTGCAAGGTTTCAGAGGGCAGGGGCAAAAACTTTATACAGTGTTCTCAGAACTTTTTTCCAATGCGTTGGAACACGGTATTTTAGAGCTTAATTCTGACCTTAAGAAAACTGCAGATGGGTTCGCGCGTTATTATACAGAACGGCAATCAAAACTGGGTGAGTTAGATAAAGGGAAAATAAAAATTAATATAAAACATAGCCCAAAAAATAAGGGCGGTGAGTTGGTTATTCGTTTTGAGGATAGTGGGGATGGTTTTGATTATCGTGCTGCACGCCTGGCTCTGGAAGATAATATTAGCCATTCCGGCAGGGGAATACAGTTGTTAGAGTCCCTTTGTGAGCGAGTGAAGTATAACGAAGAGGGAAATATTGTCGAAGCGATATATCGTTGGCAATAATAAATACAGGCGTGTAATACAAACTTGTAATGTAAGCAATTACATAACAGTAATAGGATTAAAAGTAATATATTGGAGAGATGTTGTGACTTTAAAGGTTTTAGTGGATGGCAATATTTATTCCGTCAGCGTTACCAGGGAAATTATTGATGAAGGCGAAGAATTTTTTGCCAAGATGGATCAGGACATGGATAAAGGCTGGATGATGAGTCGGGAATGGGTTGAACACCCAACCCAGAATCAGCGTTGCCAAATTGCTGCTGACCGGATCGCAGACTCAATTCATTCTGAAAATGAAACGTTAACTCACTTAATGGTGGGTTACATTCTTACACGTATGGAAAACGTGCAGGAAGTTCATATAGATACTGACGGCGACATGATGGAAACACAATTCATTACAGCTTGAGGGTCGCTGCCGAGATTATAAAGTGCGGCAGTTTCTGTGATTGCATTCTCTGAATCTTTTGTGGAATAAACGAAGTGACAGCAATAAGTGGGGAAGGCGCCCCCACCTGGATGACCTGATTTAACGTCAACTAATTAGCGAATTGACGTTTCAGGGTTAGACGGCGATCGCCTTCGAGATGTTCAGGATAAGCAATACGGCGTTCTACCATAATGCGGCGATCCTCAACAACCAAGGTGCCATGGCTGTCAACATAAGGAAAATCTAGCTGACATTCCCAACTACGGCGATCCTCTCCAGCTCTACGTTCCGTCCCATTACGTTTATCTTGCATCCGTACCTTCCTCTATTTTAGGTTCGAATTCAGGTAAGCGTGTTGATAGTCGCATATATAAAACCAAATTTGTAGAACAAATAACCAACTTTTTCACTGTGGGATGAATGAGGATAATTATTTTTTAAGCAGTTTATGGATTTCACCAAAACGACGCAGTTTAGGGCCCCATTTTTTCAGACTTTGTGGTAACGATTTCCGCGCACTTTCAGCATCCTGGAAGCTAGGAAAACTCCCATAAATTAGGGTATACCACTTGTCACCATTGGGGTTGGTTGACTGAATCTGGGTGATAGATTCGGGTAATCGTTCGGCAGCAGCCAGTTTTAATATCCACTCAAGATCCTGGCTTCTATATAACTGAATTGTGTAATGATTTACGGCCTGTTTTTTAACCCAGGCAAGACCTTTGGCTACCGGATTGGCATGGTATGGGGCATGGGCAACAGGTTGTTTATGCTTAGAGGCATTGCTAGTGGGTAATGGTCTTTTCTCCAGGATTGCCAACGTCTCTGTTGCTTGTTTAACCTTGTGGCGTGAGGCGCTACGCAACCAGTATTTGGCTTCTTTGATATTTTTTCGGGTACCACGACCTTCAGCATACATCCTGCCCAGGTTGTATTGAGCGTATGAATAGCCTGATTCAGCCGATTTTTTATACCAACTAAAGGCAGTTTCTTCGTTAGGGATGACACCCAGGCCGTTTTCGTAAAATGTTGCCAGATTATTTTGTGCAATGGCGTGATTTTGCTCTGCGGCAAGTGCGTACCACCCAAGGGCGTGTTGAAGATCCCGGGTTACCCCATTGCCCGTGTGATACATCCACGCCAGTGAGGCCTGGGCTTTGCCGTATCCTTGCTGGGCCAGCGGCTCCCAGGCCTTTAAGGCGATGTCGAATTTACCAAATAAAAATGCCATGCGACCGTTTTCATACATCGTGGCAATCACATTTTCGGGAAGTTTGTCATCATCCTCGTCCTCATCATCACTTTCGAAACCATCTGTATCTTCGTTCTCCAGAGTATCGACCCCAACAGAAGCCTTGTTGTTTTCGGCAGCAATAGAAATTACAGGCAGAATTAGGAAAATGACAAAAAGAAAATAGGAAAATAGCTTCATGAGGGATGATCAGGTAATGATAACAACGCTAATTGTACTCTAAGTGGCTTGCCTACATATTCGGCCATGTGGTGCCTGGCCTTTAGTGCACTGATCAGGACGTATCCATAGGGTGCTGGAAGGAGAATAATTGGAATTGAAAATGGCTCCCCAGCCCGGTCGCTCCTACGCATTTCGGTAACTGCGTCCTGCGTTACTCTCGATCGCCGCTCCCGGCGCGATTCTACCTCCTCCATCCATGGAGTCGTAACTTCCGCCATAACCCACATGGATGTGGGGAATGCAGATAATGCAGGAGCAATTATCTGCCCATGGCGGTCGCTGTGTCCGCGACATTTGTGAATCCATTCACATCAGACTCGGCCATTTTGGCACTTCAAAATGGGGCGCGTTGACTTGTAGCATGTTTGATTTACCAGGGATTGGCGCAATTTTCTGTAATATCAAATGTCGTAATACAAGCCTAGCCCAACATAGGTCTCATCAAAAAAGGAAAACTCACCCATTGGT
>JAUVNZ010000254.1 GCA_030599435.1 Gammaproteobacteria bacterium
GTTCGCTTCCGCGCACAGTTGCGCGAGCTGGAAATCCAGTCTGAATCTCAAATTCTGGCCAAGGCTGAGCAAGAAGGCATTGATAATATCGAAGATTTTGATCCACTTGAGTTTGACCGATTCAGCAGGCTACAACAGTTGTCTCGAAGTTTGACTGAGAGCTTGCACGATCTGGCAAATATACAGGGCAGTCTCGGAAATTTTGCCAGTGAAGCGGAAACCGTATTGCACCAACAGGCGCGCGTAAATACAGACCTGCAAGAAGGTTTAATGCGCACCCGCCTGGTAAGTTTCTCAACACAATCTACCCGCCTGCGTCATATCATCAGACAAACCTCCAGAGAGGTAAATAAACAGGCACAGTTTGAGATTGTTGGTGCAGAAGTTGAGCTTGATAGAAATGTACTGGAACGAATGATTGGTCCGTTTGAACATATGATCAGAAATAGCCTGGATCATGGTATTGAGTCCGCAGAAGAGAGACGCAAAAAAGGCAAACCTGCCAGCGGCAAGATCAAGATTGAAACAGTCCAGCAAGGCAGTGAAATTGTAATATTTTTCTCTGATGACGGCGCCGGACTTAGCATTGAAGCAATTCGCCAGAAGGCAATTGAACGTGGTCTTATCACTGCCGGCAGTAAATTGTCCAATGAAGAAATTACCCAATTTATCCTGATGTCCGGCTTTTCTACCGCCAAGAAGGTCACACATATTTCAGGTCGTGGCGTGGGCATGGACGTGGTTCACAATGAGGTACGTCAGTTAGGTGGCGCCATGTCAGTAGAAACAGAAGCTGACAAAGGCACGACATTCGTTATTCGATTACCGTTAACATTGTCTATTGCACAAGCATTGATGGTTTATGTGGGCGAGCAACTTTATGCCACACCACTATCGGGTATTGTCAATATTCTGGAAGTGCCGATTAATGAGATGGAAAAAGTCTCCCTTGGCGGCGATGAACCCGTTTTTAACTACGAAGATCAGTCCTACCCATTTATGCACCTTGGTGCCCGCCTCGAAGTATCGTCTGTACCGCGGAACCCGAAAAAAGTACCGGTGCTGCTGGTGAAAAGTGGCTCGCGTACAGTGGCAATACAAGTTGACGGACTTGCTGGCACAAAAGAAATTGTAATCAAGAATGTTGGTCCCCTGGTTGGTGAAGTGCGGGGTATTTCGGGTGCCACCATACTTGGTGATGGTGCCGTGGTATTAATTCTGGATGTGCCTGAGCTTTGGGTATCTGATGACTTGATGCATGTAGCCCATGTTAAGGCGCCTGAAGTACCAAGCATAGAAGAACGAACCCAACCTCTTGTCATGGTAGTGGACGATTCATTGACTGTACGAAAAATTACCAGCAGGCATTTGCTCAAAAAGGGCATGGAATGTATGACCGCCAAAGATGGACTGGACGCGCTGGAACAATTACGTGATCACAAACCGGATATCATGTTGGTAGACATTGAAATGCCACGTATGGATGGTTATGAATTAACATCAAGAATTCGCGCAACAAGCGATCTTAAAAATATCCCGATAATCATGATTACTTCCCGTGCCGGCAAGAAACATAAAGACAAGGCATTTAGTTTGGGTGTCGATGATTATATGAGTAAACCGTATCAGCAAGAACAGTTGTTTGAGAATATTGAACGACTGATTAAAGAAGGCAGGACACCCTGATCTATCAATCTCACTATTCGCAAGAATGATCGTAACGAGGAATAAGTTTGGCTGAAGACAATCAATTTATACTTATCCGAATCCGGAATACAACATTTTTGCTGCCAGCCAGTGCCAGCTTGGGCATAGAGCAGCGAGAGGCGCTGGAAATAAATTCTGGAGGCGGTAATGCAGTTGCCTGGAAAGTAGTGGGTGTGAACAAATGGCCCGCCTATGCGCTGGATGAGGATCTGAAGCTAACCAGTGGCAACGCCTGGGAACGGGTTGTTTATGTAAAAGATGGAGAGAATATCGTTGGTCTGGCTGCTGAAAATATCCAGATAATGAACCGTGACGACATCCAAGTGCGCCCGTTTACACCCGTAGGGCCTGGTCCTGGAAGCGGCAGACACGTATTTTCATCGGCATGGATTGAGGGCAATACACCTGTACTAATGTTTGAACCCAGTGCACTGGCTTCTCATTTAACATTGGCAGGGGGTGGTTCGTGAGTACCAGTCAGGCCGCCAGTCAATCAGTTCATACGTTGCTGGTGCCAACATCATCCGAGGCTTTGTTAATATCCAGCGCTGTTGTGGCAGAAGTGATCACGGTATCAAATCTGGTGCCATTACCTGCAGGACCGGACTGGTGCCCGGGTCTGGCAGCCTGGCGAAACAGGGCGTTGCCAGTAATTTCCATAGAAGCGCTGATGGGCAAGCCATATGTGCCGCCTGGCCCAAGGTCAAAGTTTGTCGTATTTTTTCCCTTGCCCGGATGTCATGAATCCCAGTTTTTTGCCATCCAGTCTTTATCAGAGCCCCAGCCTAATAATATTTCTGATACCGCAGGCATGGTGGCTGAAACGCCTAACTTGCCGATTGCTGCTTCAGCTCTGAATCTGGATGGTGTAATCGCTATTATCCCCGATCTAAACTGGCTCAAGGAAACCTTATATCCTTCAAGCTAGTTACTTTGGCGGCTAATCACCCTGGCATGCGGCATGAATGCCGGAAATCGCAACCGTAGTCATTTGTTTTATCTCATCGTCATTTATGATGTAAGGTGGCATAAAGTAAACCACATTACCCAGCGGTCTTAATAAAACGCCTTGCTGAAGACCGTGTTGATATACCTTTAGACCCAGGCGTTGCTGCCAGGGATAGGGCAGCTTCTTTTGTTTATCTTTTATTAGTTCGATTGCCAGAATCATGCCTGTTTGCCTGATTTCGGCAACGTGAGGGTGATCCTGTAGCTGGGAGACTTGCCGATAAATTTTTTTGGCCAGTTTTTTATTCTTTTCAACAACACTATCTTCTGCAAATATATCCAGAGTCGTTAATGCCGCTGCACAGGCCAGTGTGTTGCCAGTGTAACTATGGGAATGAAGAAAACCCTTAAGCGTTTCATAATCATCATAAAATGCCTGGTAGATATTTTCTGTGGTCAGGCAAACAGACAATGGTAAAAAACCACCGGTAATGCCTTTACCAAGACATAACATGTCCGGGGTAATACCGGCTTGTTCACATGCGAACATGGTGCCGGTACGACCAAAGCCCACCGCCACTTCATCTGCGATCAAATGA
>JAUVNZ010000015.1 GCA_030599435.1 Gammaproteobacteria bacterium
AAGGGTGGTTCCGAGAAGATGGGTATAGCTATCGGCAAAATGATTCAGGAAGATCCTTCATTCCGAGTTGAGACAGACCAGGATAGTGGTGAAACCATCCTCAAGGGAATGGGTGAGCTGCATCTGGATATCAAGGTCGACATTCTCAAACGTACTCATGGTATTGAGCTGGAAGTGGGTGAACCACAGGTGGCTTACCGTGAAACCATTACACAGAGAGTTGAAGACAGCTACACCCATAAGAAACAATCGGGTGGTGCGGGTCAATTCGGTAAAATCGATTACATTATGGAACCCGCTGAACCAGGTTCAGGCTTTGAATTTGAATCTAAAGTGACGGGTGGTAACGTGCCCAGAGAATACTGGCCTGCGGTTGAAAAAGGCTTCAAAAACATGCTGGATCAAGGTGTGCTGGCCGGGTATCCAGTGTTAGATCTCAAGGTTACGTTAATTGACGGCGCTTTTCATGCGGTTGACTCCTCAGCAGTGGCTTTTGAAACTGCCGCTAAAGCAGCCTTCCGCCAAACCATGCCTAAAGCGGGTGCTCAGATCATCGAGCCCATTATGAAGGTAGATGTATTTACACCTGAAGATCATGTGGGTGATGTGATTGGTGACCTTAATCGTCGCCGTGGCATGATTAAATCTCAGGAAGCGGGTGTAACTGGTGTGCGTATTAAGGCAGATTGCCCGCTAAGTGAAATGTTTGGTTACATTGGTGATTTGCGTACTATGACTTCCGGACGTGGTCAGTTCTCTATGGAGTTCTCGCATTACATGCCGTGTCCAAAGAATGTAGCTGAGGAAGTTATCAAAATCGCGGCTGAGAGAAACGCTAAAAAATAATCTTGACGCTTATAAGCGATTGTACATGCTATAAAAAGAAAGCCTCAGTCAGAAATGATTGGGGCTTTTTTGTGAAGCATGCATTTATTAATAAAACGCTTACCAATGTGTATATACAATGTTTGGAACTTGCGTAATATGGGTGCAACATCATACTGGTAACAGGAGACAGTTATTATGATTGAATTTGGTTTTGGAACATTCGCGCTAGTCCTCGTTGGGCTGGCTGTAGCCGTCATATTTGCCGGTGTAAAAATGGTTCCGCAGGGCTTCCGATATACTGTAGAACGCTTTGGGAAGTTCACGCGGACATTACAACCAGGCCTGCATGTGATCGTACCTGTCGTTGATCGTATTGGTCACAAGGTCAATGTGATGGAGCAGGTGCTGGATATCAAACGTCAGGTTGTTATCACTAAAGACAACGCAACAGCCTCAGTGGATGGGGTGCTCTATTTTCAGATCATGGATGCCGCCAAGGCTTCCTACGAGGTGAACAATCTCACTTATGCTATTCACAATCTGGGTACGACTAACCTGCGTACCGTGATGGGCTCAATGGATCTTGATGAGTTGCTGTCGAAACGCGATGAGATTAATGCTCGTCTGTTAGCTGTTATTGATCAGGCGACCAATCCCTGGGGAATTAAAGTCACCCGAGTAGAAATCAAGGACATCTCTCCGCCAGAGGATATTCAACAAGCAATGGCCTCACAGATGAAAGCAGAGCGTGAAAAACGTGCGGTGGTGCTTGAAGCAGAAGGAATTAAACAGGCTGAAATTGAACGCGCTACGGGTGAAAAACAGGCGGCCATACTGGAGGCAGAAGGACGTTTAGAATCAGCAAAACGCGACGCAGAGGCACGCGAACGTTTGGCAGAAGCAGAAGCCAAGGCTACAGAAATGGTTTCCAAAGCTATTGTTGCCGGCGACATTAATGCTATTAATTATTTTATAGCCCAACGTTATGTGGATGCACTGGAAAAAATGGGGACCGCGGAGAATAGCAAAATGATTTTTATGCCCCTGGAGGCTAGTGGTGTGATTGGTGCTATTGGTGGTGTAGCAGACCTTGTTAAAGAGGCGAAGAAGTCATAGCCGGAATTATTAGTAAAGAACTATTAGTTAAGAAATATATTGGTCCGGAGGTATTAATTATTATGGAATCCATAACATACTGGCACTGGCTTATAGCGGGAGTTGTTTTAATCGTCCTTGAAGTATTTGCGCCAGGTGCTTTTTTCTTATGGCTAGGTGTATCGGCAGGTGTTGTTGGTATTATTCTCGCAGTGTTCCCCAGTATGGGTTGGGAAAGCCAGTTTTTGATATTTGCGGTAATTTCTATTGTGAGTATCGCGGCGTGGAGAATCAGGTTACAGAAACATCCAACACAGTCAGAAGATGATAGCCTAAATACTCGTACCAAAGAATATATAGGCCGCGTTTTTCCTTTATCAGAACCAATTGAAAACGGTTACGGGAAAATTCATGTAGATGATTCTTTTTGGCAAGTCAGTGGGCCGGATTGCGAAAAAGGGAAAAAAATCAGGGTGGTCTCAGTGGATGGTATGGTGTTGAAGGTAGAGCCTGCTGAATAAAAATATGATAGAAGATTTAACTGATCATGTGAAAATTATCGATAAGGTTGAAATGCCGCATGTCGTAAAATTTGTACTCGATAAATTGTCTAATTATGATGTTCGCCTGCTGGAATCAATTAAATTATTACCGTTGAATAAAAAAGCCTTATTGCATGGTTGTTGTACTTATCCAGTAAGAACCAAACCAAGAGCGCGTACTTATAAGAGCGGCTATCGTATTCGAGCCAGCGTCAATATAGACATGTCTCCACCATTTGCTTATAACCATTGGGCTAGAATTCCTTCACGAGATTATCAACAAGGCTGGTATTCAGGAGCTAAAGAATTTCGATATGATGATCTGGAGCAAGCAGCTGTTCATACCTTGTCACATGAAGTATTTCATATGCTGGCGCATTCCAGACAGGTGAAAGAAAAAAATACAGAAGCGAATGCTAACTGGTTTGCTGATTTTTGGTTGGAAGACTATAGGCAGTGGACTGATATCGAAGACATGAAGTAAGTTAAAAGGACAAAAAGTTTTATCACGGTTGGATAGAATTTAGAGCCCTCATTTTTATCACCTTATGAATCTCCATAACAATCAGTAAAACAAGTGCTAGTCCAAGTAATTCAAGCCAATGCATAAATGGCACGGGTTGTATTTGCAGAACATCACTTATCCACGGTGTGTACATTGCTCCAATATGTATTAATTGGGCAGCAGCTGTACCAATGAGGAGCAGAGGATTTCGAAGTGGGCTGTGACGAAATGCTGAACGTGTTTCTGAGCGGCTGTTAAACACATGGATATTTTCAAATAGTACCATTAATAAAAGTGTTTCATTCCTGGCTTGCTCAATGCTGACACCAGTAGAGAGTAAAAATTGAAAAACAAAAAACGCAACACACCCAATAACAACTGCTGATACAACAACTCGCTCTATCATTAGTCGATTAAATATAGATTCCTGTGGCGATCTAGGTGGTTTCTTCAGTTCATCACCTTCTGCAGGCTCAAATGCCAGGGCGACATCCTGAATTCCATTGGTAACAAGATTTAACCAAAGCAATTGCACTGCCAGAAGCGGAAGAGGCTGTCCGGTAAAGAGTGCCAGTGTAAATAGAACCAATTCAGCTGCACCGGTGGAGATAAGTAAAAAAATCACCTTGCGGACATTTGCGTAGGCAGTACGGCCTTCTTCAATACCTGAGACAAGCGATAAAAAATTATCATCGGTAATAATGATGTCTGCAGTTTCTCTGGCGACGTCAGTACCCGCTTTCCCCATAGCGACGCCAACCTGTGCGGCTCGCAATGCCGGCGCATCGTTAGCTCCATCACCACTGACTGCTACAAAATGGCCATTGCGTTGCAGTGATTTAACAATGTCGAGCTTTTGATAGGGTTCGACGCGTGCAAAAACAGGAACATTCCTTATTAGCTGATCAATATCTCCTGATTTGATAGCCTGTTTTAATTGCGACCCTGTTACGATTTGGTCTTCATGTTCTGCAAGTCCCAGTTCTTTAGCGATAGAAAATGCGGTTTCTGGGTGGTCTCCAGTGACCATGGCAACTTTAATGCCGGCATTCAGGGAAAGTGTAATAGCTTCGCGTGCCTCCGAACGCAAAGGGTCTATCATTGCCACAAAGCCAATAAATGTTAAGCCTGTTAAATGTTCTTCAGAAAATGTCTCCCCCGGTTTAAGCGTATGTACTCCTGCAGCGACTGCAAGCACCCTAAATCCATCTTGGGCAAGTTTGCGTCCCCTTGATTCCAGTAATTGATGATTAACGGGGATGTTTCCGTCCGGGGCCACCATATTTGTACACATTGGGAGTAATTTGTCCCACGCACCTTTGACATACATGTGCTGAGTATCATCAACAGTGTTCAGGCTAGCAGTGAAAAGTCGCTCTGATTCAAAGGGTATGGTGGCTTGTTCAGGGTGTTTATCTAAAACCTCAGCTTTAACAAACCCGGCTTTATGTGCCATAACCAGTAAAGCAATATCGACTGCATCGCCATGACTGGTCCAGCCACCATCACGTCGCCCAAGAAAACCATCATTTGGCAATATGGCCGCCTGACATAATTGTTGCATCAGGTTTTCGCTTTTTTCCTGAGATACATTATTTGGAGAAGTCACTTCACCTTCTGGGATAGTGCCTTCACCACTTATTTTCCATGGTTCATCACAGAACGGGAAAATAATTTGGCGAACTGTCAGTTGGTTGACCGTTAATGTACCCGTTTTATCGGTAACAATATAAGTACAGGAACCTAACGCTTCAACCGCAACAAGGCGCCGGATAATAACGTGGCGCTTTGCCATGCGATTCATGCCAACAGCCAATGCAACGGTAAGTGCAACTGGTAGACCTTCTGGGATAACAGATACAGCAAGGGCAACGGCAAGCAAAAATATATCGGATAGGGGCATGCCTCGGCTGAATGAAACAGCGGCCATAATTAAGGCGGCCACACCAACAATGATAGCAACGCGGTGGGTGAATCGTTCCATTCGTACTAACAAGGGTGCTTTGGGAGGTTGCTTCCCTAATACAGCTTGTGCCAGACGCCCGAGTTCCGTCGCAAAGGCAGTAGCTACAACGAGGCCTTCTGCTCTTCCTCTATTAACCAGTGTTCCCGCAAAAGCCATATTGCTTCTGTCGCCAATTGTTGTATCAGCATCATGAAGCGTAGAAGGAATTTTTAAAACAGCCGTTGATTCACCGGTTAATAGTGACTCATCGATTTCCAGATCGTTGGAAGAAAGAACGCGTATATCAGCTGGAATTCTATCGCCTGACTCAAGAAATAAAATATCACCGGGTACTAGTTGTTTGGAATCGATTTCATAGGCATCACCTTCACGCAAAACACGACATCGTGAGGTAACCAGTTTGTTTAGAGCGGTGGCTGCACGCTGGGCAGAAAATTCCTGGGTTGTGCCGATAATTGCGTTTATCAGTAGAACTGCAGCAATAAAACCAGCATCAGACCATTCTTCGATGATAATTGATAAAACTGCAGCTGCAACCAGAACATAAATCAGAGGGCTGGTGAATTGATGCAGGAATACACTAATGATCCCAGGAGGTTCAGATTGAGGTAGGGTATTATGACCATAGTGTTCCAGACGTTTCGCAGCTTCATGATTTTTGAGCCCATGGCGAGAAGATTGTAAATATTCAAGGGCTTGCTCACCGGATACGGTATGTGGGCCAGCAGGTATAATGGTGCTAGTGCGTATAGTTTCGACCATAGTGTTAGTTTAGGTGATTGATGATGAAATGGCAGTGTTTGCGATATATAACAATAAACATAGGATGTTTTATTGTCGCCATTGTTTTATCTGGGTCAGGAGTTTTAGTCCTGGCTGATGATGCGGCTCCAGGTGAGCCAGAGTCCGTTAAACCAATGACTGAAGAACAAATCGAGGCGTGGTTTAATGATGATTCAGAAGAAAGGGCATTGGCAGTCAACGAGGGTAAACTAGAGTTTCTTTCAGAAATACCCAATAAACCTGTTCACCACTCACACAATACATTCATTCTTGATAACAATAGTTTGCAAACAGGCTGGGTTGAATTAATCCAGTGCCATAGTCAACTTGATGTTGTTCCAGAGGCCCAGATTGTCTACCGATATCGGCAGATGAAAAAACTTCGCATTGAATCGTATTCAGGTATTAAGCGAACATGGATAGAAGGTGATAGCGTTCAATTAGAAGACATACAACCAGATGCTAGATTGTGCATCAGGGCAGAGGTAAGAATTCTGTATTCATCACCTGATGGTAGTTTTGTCCTTAAAAATGGACCTTTTCACCGGAAATTTCTGGATGGTTATTATCCAATGCAGGTAACACTGATTGTCCAGTTTCCCGATGAATCAATTCGTTTTAAGTCAGTGACTCCACACAGACAAGCTGGGCTAACGGTAAGACGGGGGAAGGGAAAGCTTAATATAAATGCCTGGTTTGAGGGTGAGCTAAGAACAGAGATACGTTTTACGCCAATCGCTTTACAATAGTAATTTTACATTAGTTAAGATTAGTCAGCGATTCGGGTACAGTTACGACCATCATTCTTGGCCTGATACAGGGCTTTATCAGCACGGATGAAAAACCCTTCCTCATCTTCACCATAGTTTAAAGTTGCAATACCCAGGCTGACGGTCATTTTAATATTTGAACCTTCACAGCATGATTCCAGTGA
Source organism: Gammaproteobacteria bacterium (assembly GCA_030599435.1). The sequence continues at coordinate 6,654 of JAUVNZ010000015.1, forward strand.
CTCTATATTTCGACGAATGCGTTCTGCAAGTCGTTTTACGCCACCAACCGCTGTTTCTGGTAGTAGAACAACAAATTCTTCACCACCAAACCGGAATATTTGATCAGATAGTCGAATCGTTTCTTCTGCATTGAGAGACAGGGCCTTTAATAAACAATCGCCTGTAGCATGACCATAGTTATCATTGATTGATTTAAAATGGTCTATGTCAATAATAATCATACCGAGAGCGCGGTCATGTCGGTGAGCAATGTCGACCTCGCGGCTTAAAGTTTCATCTAAAGCAGCACGGTTACTGATTCCAGTGAGGGCATCTTTATGAGCTGCATGTAGAGCATCTCGATAAAGGATCGCATTACGCAAAGGATAGATGAGTGTACTGGTTAAATGTTCAAACTCTCTGGATTCTATATCAGTAAATTTGCGTTTGCGCGATATTACTAACGAACCAAGAACTTTATCTGTGCTAATGGTCAGTTGATGGTTTAGTTTGTAACGGGCTTTTTTACCAAGGCAAAAATCGAAGGTCTTTTGCTGTGTAGTTTCACCCGGGTTGAAGCCTAAAAAATCATGGGGAATGTATGCTTTTATTTCGTCGCTGAATCGACTCAGAATATCTTCAATTGCCAGGCTGCTTTGTAAATTATTGGACAAATGCAACAAACGACCAGCATCCCTGAAATCTTCCGATTCCAGTTCAGTTTCGAATAACGGTAGCACGCTGCCAGGAGTAGATGACAGGTTATGACTTCGAACTGATATAGGAGTATCCATTTTATCTCTCTATCGTTATCTGTTTTTATTATTAAGCGAAAAACGTGCCAAGTTTTATTATATGCTGATAATTATCATTAAAAACAATAGGATAGAATACTCTGTTTTCAATAATTGACTAAATTTAACACAGATAATGAAAAGAACGGTATTACTTTCTGAAATATTGGTGTGTACAACCGAATTATAGTCGAACTATTGACACATTGTTCGTGGGAGAATGTCAAAAATCCGTAGCTGCATCAGTAGGTTAACTAAAGAAGAGGGGGATGCGGATAAAGTCACGGGTGAGCCTTATGACTGGGTGTTATGAGCTTGGGCATTAAGACGTTCACCTGTGATTCCTATGCTGTCGTCACCCATCAGGTAAAGATAGGCAGGCATTATCTGATCTGCGGTGGGTAGGGTGTTGGGATCTTCACCGGGGAAGGCCAGAGCCCTGAGTCGACTGCGGACATGGCCAGGATCCAGACTGTTAATACGAACAGAGGTATTTGCTTCGAGTTCATCAGCAAATATTTCTGCGAGATTTTCCACAGCAGCGTGAGCTATACCATAAGCACCCCAGTAAGCCTGGCCTCTGAGCCCAACTTTGGCTGCGCTGAAAATAACGGAAGCATTGTCAGCAGCTTTCAACAAGTTCAGGCAAGCGCGGGTTAGTAAGAAGGGAGCGTTGAGATTTATCTGCATGACGCGTGACCACAAAGCCAGGTCGTAATGTTCAAGCGGTGTTAAAGAACCCAACATGGCGGCTGCATGCAGGATACCATCCAGTCGTCCAAACTCTTTTTTTATGCTATCAACCAGCGCCTGATAATTTCCTGGTGTGGCATTTTCCAGATTTAATGGGCATAACATAGGTTTTGAATACCCAGCATTCACAATAGAATCGTAGGTATCATTAAGTGTTGTTTCACTGCGGCCAAGCAATATGACGGTAGCGCCGTGTTTCGCGTAACATACAGCCGCGGCCCCACCAATAGCACCACCCGCACCCGTTACCAGAATAACGCGTTCGTTAAGTAACATTTCAGGCGCTGAATAGGAATGTAACTGGCTATTATTAAAGTTGGTTTTGCTCATGGCGTAATATTTTATTCTTTATTGATAAGTTTAAAAAAATTAACTATTGCTTCGTTGCTTTTTTATTATTTGTTGCGCACACTGCAGACCGCTACGAATTGCACCTTCCAGGGTTCCGGGTAAACCATTATTTGTGTAATCGCCAGCTAACCAAAGACCATTAACAGGTGACTGCGTTTCCGGACGAAATTTGTTTATACCAACAGTAGCGGCAAATGTAGCACGTTTTTCGCGAAGGACATGGCAGTTAGTAGCTTTTGGCCAGTCAGGGAAGTGCGTTGCCAGTTCTTCACTTATTACATCGCACAGTTTCTCATTATCCCAGTTCATATGTTCACCTTCACCGCTGATAACGACAGATATTAACCCATTTTGGTTATAAAGCCGCCTATCAAAAATCCATTGTGATGTAGTATCCAGTGAACCGCGAAGATAACCGTCAAGTTTTGTGTTTTCAGGATACTGTAAATAAACGGTACAAATAGGTCGATGTCGAATAGATTGAAGTTGTGAAGAAACATGTTGTAGAGCTGGATTATCTTCAATGAGGGTGTTTGTAATAATGCTGGGTGTTGCTAACACAATATACTGTGACTTAATTTGCTGTTCTGACAATTGAACCCCGGTAACAGCACCATTACTTATATTGAGTTCTGTTACTCGCTGTCCGAGACGAACACTGCCACGATGGGTTTCAATATAATCTGATGCAGGTTCAGGAAATATGGATCCCAGGTCTTTTTTTGTTAATAAAATATCAGAGTCTTTTCTTGAATTGCTGAAGCTGTCTCCTAGTGTTCGTAGAAATATTTGCGCAGATGCCTCATGAATTTGTGTATTAAGTGCTCCAAGGCATAAAGGCTCCCATATTGCTTTGATAACTTCAGAAGATTGGTGGTATTTTTTAAGTAATGATTCAACGTCACAGTCAATTTCAACAGTAAAATTTATCTTTTGAAGGCAATAGCAAAATTTCAGTGCAGATAGACGATCACTTAAAGATAAACCTTTGGCTCTAAATAACGCCCATGCCAGGTGCAGTGGCGCAGGTAATTTCAAGGTGTTTAATGATACCGGATTACCATTAGGCTGTAGCCACTGAAGAGAAAGAGGCTGGCGTTCAAAGACATCGCTTTCATTGATGCCTATTTGGTGCAAACAATTCAGTGTTGACTCGTAGGCACCGAGTAGCATGTGTTGACCATTATCTATATGAAGCTTATTTATGTGGACACTACGGGCTCTGCCGCCAAGTTGTTTAGCGGATTCCAGTACAATGACAGGTACTTTGTGTCGCCCCAACTCTATTGCAGCAGCTAGCCCAGCCCAGCCACCGCCAACGATAATGACACTGTTATCTAATTTTCCCTGCGACTGTTTCTTAGGCATGTAAAATTGTTAGTTTGTTAACCTGTCGTCGCTTGTCTTTTGTGACGGTTGTAGCGATTGAAACGGCGTTTTTCCTTTTTTGCGGTTTTCCAGCTTAGCCATAATTTTCGAATGGGGCTAAGTGACACTCGTTTATCCAGCACCTGGCAGCTGTTGGTTTCAATCGAATTTAATGTTGCCATGTAAATTGTGGCCATAATTAACCCGGTACGTTGGGTATAGCGATCTTCCTCAGGTAGCAGTGAAAATGCTTCGTCATAATATTCCCTTGCGCGTTTGGCTTGAAAGTCCATCAGTTTGCGTACGGCTTCGTTGCAATGATGGTTGAGAATATCATTTTCAGTAACGCCAAACTTTTCAAGTTCTTCTGCCGGAATGTATATTCGACCTAGTGATGCGTCTTCTCTCACGTCGCGTAATATATTGGTAAGCTGAAAAGCCAAACCAAGCTTATTAGCATACTCAAGTGTTTTCTGGTCCTGGTAACCAAAAATTTCAGCAGCCATCAGTCCCACAACGCTGGCGACGCGGTAACAGTAAAGGCCAAGCTCAGCGAATGTGTCGTAACGTGTTTGCTGCAAGTCCATTTCCATGCCGTCGATTATTTCGAGGAAGTATTCCTGAGGCAGAGTAAATTGTTCGATGATGTTCACAAGTTCCAGGCAGACTGGATGGTTAGGTTTATTTCCTTTGTTGAATGTATTGTGGATCTCCTGTCGCCACCAGTTCAATTTGGCGCGGGCAACATCCGCATCGTGACATTCATCCACCACATCATCGACTTCCCGACAAAATGCATAAAGTGTGGTGATTGCCAACCGTTGTTTCTCGGGTAGAAACATAAAACTGTAATAAAAGCTGGAGCCGCTTTTTGCAGCCTTATTCTGACAATATTCAGCAGGTGTCATGGAATGTGGTTAATTTGGTATAGGTAGGAATTTGAAAAAAATTATTCTGCTCGGATTTTAGAATGTTATTTATCTGCGCACACAACAGTATGCAGGCGTACCTAGCATACTGCCTGACCTGATTTATTAGTCAATAGTTCAGGGTGATTTTAGAGGCCAGTCTTTATCAGGTGTTTCTTCAGGTAACAGCTCAGGTGGCTTCTTAAGTTACCTTTTAGGTAACTTTTTAGATAACTTTTTAGGTAACTACAGGGCTGTCATCTCCTGGCAGCTTGAGGCCTTCATGCCAGCCGGTATCCAGACCAAACTCAACAGAAGACATTCTGTAACCCTCAGGAAAAGCTCTTTTAAGGCGATCATTAAAGACAGCAAGAATCTCTTTTTTGTACTGTTGCACATCATAATCGCGAGTTCCACTATCAACCTCGCTCAGTTCGATGTCCATTTTGAATTCAATATCAGGTGCAAGTTGTATACGAGGCATATTTTTCTCCAGCTGAATTATTTAATAGTCAGTCTAGCAGTTTTGAATCAATGATTTCTTTCAGGTAACACAGTTAAATTTCCTGACTGTATCCTTATATTAAAGAATAGGCACCATCAACAAGGCAACAATGTTGATAATCTTGATCAGTGGGTTAATCGCAGGACCTGCCGTATCTTTGTACGGATCTCCCACGGTATCACCGGTTACCGATGCCTTATGAGCTTCTGAACCTTTACCACCGTGGTTATTATCTTCGATGTATTTTTTGGCATTATCCCAGGCGCCGCCACCCGTGGTCATGGAAATAGCGACAAACAGACCGGTAACGATGGAACCAACCAGTAGACCACCCAGCGCCTGCGGTCCAAGTACCAGGCCAACAATAACGGGAATGAGTACGGGCAAAATGGAGGGGAAAATCATTTCCTTAATGGCTGACTTGGTTAATAGGTCTACTGCTGCGGAATAATCCGGTTTTTGAGTGCCATCCATAATCCCGGGCATTTCTTTGAACTGGCGACGAACTTCAAGCACCACCGCACTGGCTGCATGTCCTACCGACTCCATCGCCATAGCGGCAAACAGATACGGAATCATGCCACCGATAAACAGGCCGATGATGACCATGTGATTAGACAGGTCAAAGGTGAGGACTTCGCCGGTGTGTATGGAGAGTTCTCGTGTGTAATCCGAAAACAATACCAATGCGGCAAGACCGGCAGAGCCAATGGCGTAACCCTTGGTGACCGCCTTGGTGGTATTACCCACTGCATCGAGTTGGTCGGTGGTTTTGCGTACGCTCGATTCCAGGTCCGCCATTTCGGCAATGCCGCCGGCATTGTCAGTAATAGGGCCGTAGGCATCAAGTGCAACGATGATGCCTGTCATGGACAACATGGCAGTAGCGGCAATAGCAATACCGTACAGTCCAGCAAAATGTTGCGCAACACCAATGCCCAGACACACAACGGTGACCGGCATAGCCGTTGAACGCATGGACAGCGCAAGACCAGCGATGACGTTAGTGCCATGGCCAGTGGTAGAGGCTGCCGCGACACGGCGAACCGGCGAATATTCTGTTGCCGTGTAATAATCGGTAATAACCACGAGCATTGCCGTAACCATCAGACCCACCATGGCAGCACCATAGAGTTGCATAATGCTGAAGCTGCCATTATCCGCCATAAGCATTTCAGTTACCGGGTAAAATGCCGCTGCGGAAATTACACCCGAGACAATTAAACCCCGATAAAGAGCGTTCATGACTTTGCCGCCATCTTTAACTCGGATGAACCAGGTGCCGATAATTGAGGAGAAAATGGAAACACCGCCCAGAACCAACGGGTAAAGGATGGCATTAGTAGAATTAGCGCCATCACCTAAAACAAAACTACCCAGAATCATGGTTGCGATAATGGTTACGGCATAGGTTTCAAATAAATCAGCCGCCATGCCAGCACAGTCACCTACGTTATCACCCACGTTATCAGCAATAACCGCCGGATTACGTGGGTCATCTTCAGGAATGTTTGATTCAACTTTACCCACCAGATCAGCGCCCACGTCGGCGCCCTTGGTGAAGATACCGCCACCCAGTCTTGCAAAAATAGAAATTAGTGAGCCACCAAAGGCAAAACCAATTAGTGGTGATAAATTTATTGTTTCACCTGCGGGCGTTAATTCCTGCAAAACGCCATAAAACGTTGCGACTCCCAATAGTCCGAGTCCAACTACCAGCAAACCGGTTACTGTCCCACCACGAAAGGCCACTTGCAGTGCAGGATTTAATCCCTGTCGAGCAGCCTCTGTGGTGCGTAAATTGGTGCGAACCGAAACATGCATGCCAATGAAGCCCGTCAATCCAGATAGTATGGCACCAACGGCAAACCCTAGTGCGGTTGTTGCACCAAGTGCCACCAGAATGACTGCAAATAAAATTACACCAACAATGCCAATCGAAAGATACTGACGTTTAAGGTAGGCAGAGGCGCCTTCCTGAATCGCTCCGGCGATCTCCTGCATTCTCTCGTTTCCTGGAGAAAGCTTTAGGATTTTCTGAATGAGAATAATGCCGTAAATAATGGCGAACACAGCGGATAAAAGAGCAAACAGCAAGAACATAGACATACAATTCCCCTTAATGTTTTGAACAGGCGTGCAGGCTTGTTGTTGACGAATCCTACTCTGTCAGACAGGTTGTTGGGTATTGCGTTTATTTATTGGCGTATGTTCAAACTTGATGATTTGCTAATAAAGAGGATTAAGACGACCCATTTGCGTCAGATAAATTATTTTAATGTCTGTATTCATGAAAAAAATGAAGCTAGAAAGCCAGGGGTAAAATTAAAAAGAACGCCAAATCATTCGCAGCCAGTCACTTTTGCTGAGACGTGGTCGTGAAAAATAATCGTTTTGTTGTTTTTCCAGTAATTCCAGTACACGCAAACCACCGTTAATCATTATTCTTAATTGAAAACCAAATCGTCCACGCACGGCACGCCCAAGGGGTTTTCCAAATAACATTTTTTCACGCGCGTAGTGGATTTGTTGTTGGATTATTTGTTGC
>JAUVNZ010000066.1 GCA_030599435.1 Gammaproteobacteria bacterium
CACGATTCCCAATAAATTCAGTAAAAATAGATCGATCATTTGTTAGCCGTATTCCTCAATACAGAAATGATGTTGAGATAGCGTCAGCTATTATTGCTATGTCACACAAATTGGGACTATCAGTGGTGGCGGAAGGCGTAGAAACGGAAGAACAAAAAATATTTTTGATTAAGCAGGGCTGTGAGGTACTCCAGGGCTTTCACCTGGCAAGGCCCGAAAATATCAGCCATTTTGTAACAGTAGGGAGGTCGCGTTCTCTCAGGCTTGTAAAAAATATTGATAGTGTTGATAGAGGAAGCAATAAAGCTAGCTGAGTGAGTCGATTAAAATCTCACAGCTTGCAAAGCGTGACTCGCCATCAGGCATATCTTGAATAATCCGCAGTTTGTCCTGACCATCCATTTTATAAGTTTTAGATTGCGTCTGAATTAGCGAAATGATTTTCATGGGGTCGATGTTGGGTTCGGTTTTAAATTTTACACGGCCGCTACTATCGCCCATTTCAATTTTAGTAATACCTAATGGCGTTGCTTTAAGCTTCAGTTCGGTAATCTTAAACAGATTTTTAGCTTGCTCAGGTAACAATCCAAAGCGGTCAATCATTTCCACCTGTAGTTCGCGTAGTTCATCATAATTTTCTGCGCTGGCGATGCGCTTATATTGAATCAATCGTGTATGTACATCGGGTAGATAATCATCTGGTAGCAATGCAGGAATACCCATATCAATTTCAGCACCATGATCCAGCGGCCGATCAAGTTCTGGTTCTTTGCCTTCTTTTAAAGCTTTAACTGCTCGTTCCAATAGTTCTAGATAGAGGGTAAAGCCAATTTCCTGCATATGGCCGCTTTGGCCTTCGCCCAGGAGCTCGCCTGCACCGCGTATTTCCATATCATGAGTAGCAAGTGTAAAGCCTGCACCGAGATCCTGAATAGATTCAATGGCCTCAAGACGTTTAACAGCATCGGCTGTCATCACATTGTGTGGTGGTACAACAAGATAGGCGTAAGCCTGGTGGTGCGAGCGGCCTACACGTCCTCGTAATTGATAAAGCTGTGCTAGCCCGAAAGTATCAGCACGATTGATAATGATGGTGTTGGCATTAGGAATGTCAATGCCGGTTTCAATGATGGTAGTGCAAACCAGAACATTGAAACGATGGTGGTAGAAATCTGCCATGATGTGTTCCAGTTCTCGTTCGCGCATTTGGCCGTGAGCAACTTCTACATTGGCCTCTGGGATTAATTCCTCGATGTCACGTGCCATCTTTTCAATGGTTTCGACTTTGTTATGGAGGAAAAAGATCTGACCACCGCGACGGATTTCACGCAGGCAGGCTTCTTTGAGCAAGGTGTCGTTCCATTGGCTAACAAAAGTTTTTACTGCAAGACGACGCTCAGGCGCGGTAGCGATAATGGAAAGATCTCGTAGACCAGAGAAGGACATATTCAAGGTGCGTGGAATCGGTGTTGCAGTCAACGTTAGCAAATCAACCTCAGATCTTAATGCTTTGAACTTATCTTTTTGTCTAACACCAAAGCGATGTTCTTCATCGATGATAACAAGTCCGAGACGTTTGTATTTAATATCGCCATGAATCAGTTTATGTGTACCGATAATAATATCGATAGTGCCGTCATCAAGTCCTTTAAGTGTTGCATCCTGTTCTTTTTTTGAACGGAATCGTGATAACACTGCGATACGCACAGGCCAGTCGGCGAAACGATCCTGAAAATTTTCATAATGTTGTTGAGCGAGCAGGGTAGTAGGTACCAGTATGGCGACTTGTTTACCGTCCTGCACGGCAATAAATGCCGCACGCATAGCAACTTCAGTTTTTCCGAAACCTACATCACCACATACCAGACGATCCATGGGTTTGTCAGTGCGTAAATCATTAAAAACCCCTTCAATAGCTTCTTGTTGGTCAGGCGTTTCCTCAAACGGGAATGAAGCACAAAAACTGGCGTACTGACTTTCATCCACATGATAAACGTGTCCTTTGCGTGCTTCACGTTTAGCGTAGATCGATAACAGTTCAGCTGCGACATCACGTACTTTTTCGCGAGCTTTGCGTTGAGCTTTTTCCCATTGGCCACTGCCAAGTTTATGTAAGGGTGCTGTTTCAGGTGATGAACCACTGTATCGGCTAATTAGGTGCAAATGGCTAACCGGAACAAACAATTTATCGCCGCCGGCATATTCCAGAGTGAGGAATTCCTGTTCCATATCGCCAACTGAAATAGTTTGTAAACCAAGGTAGCGTCCTATGCCATTGTCTTCATGTACCACTGGAGAACCGACTTCCAGCTCAACCAGATTTTTTACAACCTGCTCTGCATCCCGAGATTTACGTTGGCGCCGGCGTTTTTGCATTACCTGTTCGCCAAACAGTTGCGGCTCTGCAATTAACGCAAGTCCAGGTTCAGGCAATAGAAGGCCTGCCTCGAGACCGGCAACAGTGATAGAAAGTTTAGTATCGGTGGATAAAAACTCTTTCCAATTATCAACGGACGAAGGGTGTAAGCCGGAATTTATTAAAATTTCTAGTAGTGTTTCACGGCGGCCAGTAGATTCGGCGCAAAATAAGATACGGCCATCGAACTCGTTGATAAAGGTAAGCAATTTTGCGCTAGGCTGTTCTGAGCGGACATCCAGTGTTAATTGAGGTGGTTGTCTGGTGGGAAAGTTGAGTACACCGGATTTTTCTGGAGTTTCAAAATGTTGCAGTGTGATTTGATGTTGCTCGCCGATACATTCGAATAATTCATTTTCACGCAGAAATAATTTATTAGGAGCTAACACAGGCCGCGTTACGTCGTGACGACTTTGTTCAAATCGTTCTTCCACGTCAGACCAAAATGACTGGACGGCTTCGGTTATGCCTTCCAGTTTAAAAACCACACTCTCGTCTGGTAGATAATCAAATAGCGTATTTGTGGTTTCAAAAAACAAAGGCAAATAATATTCAATCCCGGGTGGTGTATTACCATTACTAACTTCGTGATAAATAGTGCTGGCTTGCGGGTCGCCTTCAAATTGGACTCGATAAGCCTGACGGAACTGGGTGATGGCATCTTTGGTGAATGGGAATTCACGCGCTGGTAACAGATTAATATTATCTATTTTCTCTATTGAGCGCTGGCTTTCTGGGTCAAAGCTGCGAATGCTTTCCACTTCATCATCGAAGAGTTCGATACGAAATGGTTGCGTATTCCCCATTGGAAAAATATCTAGAATTGAACCACGCACAGCAAACTCACCATGTTCGATAACCTGGGAGACTCTACGATAACCTCCGTTGTCGAGGCGCGTGCGCATGGACTGTAAGTCCAGTTTTTGACCAACATCAATTTGAAAGCAATTACCTTCAAGAAAATGGGTTGGTGCCAACCGATGTAATAAAGTGGCGACTGGCACGATAAGTACGCCCTGTTTTAATGTGGGCAATATGGACAGGGTGGCAAGACGTTCAGAGATGATGTCCTGGTGTGGTGAAAAAACATCGTAAGGCAATATCTCCCAGTCAGGAAAAATGAGCACGGGTATGTTTTCATCCGCATAAAAGCGTATATCGTATTCCAGCCGCGTGGCTGAGGGTGTATCTGGAGTGATAACAACAACCGGCTTGTTGTTTCTACCAGCCTGTTGTGCCGCCTGGGCGATGACCAGGGCATCACTACTGCCATACAGTTGCCCCCAACTGTTGCGTTTGCCAGCCTGGCTATTTAATGCGGGAATGAGAATATTTTTTTGATTTTCTGACATTGCAACGACTTAAGCGGCACGGGCCTCTATGAGTACAAACAGGCCGCGTATTGTAATCGTTGTACGAAGGTCGCGAAAGGTGGTGAAGCAGGTAGAGGGGATGGAAAAGATGTGATTATCGAATTTCGTCGATGCTGTAGATTTTTTCCTGAATTTGCGGGGTGATAAGAACGTAGCCATTATTCTGCCAGTGGGCCAGTTCCGCGATAGCTGAGGGTACTACGTGTACAAAGTCCAGAAAATCACTCAGTTTGTATCCGTAATCGTTAGCGGCAATATTACAGACTTTAAATTCGACTATCCCGAGAACGCTATAATAGCGCATACGTTCCACAGCTCGTTTATATTGCGAATAATTGTGTTTGGCAAGAGTGACCAGTTCGGTGCCATGCATCACCACTTTAATATCGATGTCATCCGGTGCCGTGTTGTAGGGGGCCGCTATAAGAGGATCAATAAGTGCTTTTATCCAGTACAGTGCCGAGTTTATTTTTTTGGGGTCATCAAGATAAAAGTCGAAAACGACCTTTTGTTCATCGTCATAAGGTGTGGTGACAAACTTGGCAGATGCTGCCAAAACTGGCATTGAGAGGCTCGAGCCCAGCAGAGCAATCAAAAATAAGAATCTGGCCATAATATGTATTATCGGGCAGCTAATTCCCTTTATTGAGCACTTTTCCTGGGGTTGTTGCTACGATTGCCCGTAAGTTTTTCTCTATTGGCACGGGCTAAAAATAAGCTAAATATCAGCTATATACAATTCATTCAGATATTTCTGAATCAGCCCCTTGTTGTCTTCAACGGCAGGCTGGTCAAAGGCGTTAACTCCCAATAATTCAGCAACCACCACAGTTTCCATTTCCAGGAGCATAATGAGCTCGCCAATGGCGTAGGCATCACGATCATGCAAACTAAAGGTGCGATTGGGGCGGCCATGGCGAGATAGCGTTTCACGAGTGCCCATAAGTTCTGACAGGAATAATTCTCCCATGGTATGGCCAGCCAGTGGTGCAACGGCTGGGATATCTTGAAAACGCATGGGTATCCGTTTGCCTCGGTGGCGAACACCAGGGTGGGCAAGGAAGGTGACCTGTTTGTCGTCCGGGCCTTCCAGCATGAGCTGGAGTTGGGAGTGTTGATCTGTAACGCCGTGATTTTCAATGGGTGACAAGCCTTTGTGATTGCCGTCTTTGTCAATTTTGCCCAGGCTTTCAGCCCACAACTGACGATACCAGTTCACCAGCATGCGCAGATTGTCGGCGTAGGGCATAAAAACACTCATGATTCGGCCCTTTTCCGAATGAAGGAACTGGGCTGCACCGTTAAAAAAGGCCGGATTTTCAAGCATATCGTCTAGTGTGCAGCGTTTTACCATGGAGCGCGCACCTTCCAGTACGCCACTGATATCCACGCCAGATATGTACGCTGGCAATAAGCCGACCACTGATAGCACGGAAAAACGACCACCTACAGGAGGATGGGGCACGACTTTAATACTGAGTTGCTGCGCGATTTTATAGAACGCCCCATCTTTGTTTTCAGTGATGATGATGGTGTGATCGCGAGCCCCCTTTTCTCCAAGATAGCGTTCCATATGCGGCAGCACAGTGAGATATTGGCTCAGGGTTTCTGCGGTTTCGCCGGATTTAGAAATCACCAGGCAAAGGGTGTCAGACCATCGGGCATCATAAACTTCGCTAAAAGTACCCGGATCGACGTTATCGTAAAAATCGACCTGGTTACTGTGGGAGCGATACCCCAGGGTGCGGGACAACATCTCGGCACCCAGTGATGAACCACCGATGCCAAAAACGAGGGTTCGTTTGAAATTACGGGAACATTCCTGGCCTAGTTGTTCAATTTCACTCAGGTCGGTTTTGTCCGGTAAATTTAGAAAATTAACAGTCTCACTATTCTGCCATTCCTTAATTTGCTGCCGAAGTTTATCTAACTTGGGAGACAGGGCCTGGATTTCCTCTTTGCTAACACCATTTTCACCAATGGTGCTGTCGAGGAAGCCGGCACTATCAATAGCAAGTCGAGAAATGCTCATTGTTGATGATCCTTTGAGGCTATTATTGTTTATTAAGCAATTAGTTAGCTATTTTAGTACTTCAAATTAGTATTTGGGCTATTTTCCTGCTTCAAGTGCCCTTTTTTATAACTATTAGTCACCCCTATTAGCGGCACGAGATCTCAAATTGTAAGGATTGTGTAGCTAATCGGAAGGGATCTTGGATGAGAAATTGGTACCGAGGGCCGGAATCGAACCGGCACTCCCGTGAAGGAACCGGATTTTGAATCGGGCGCGTCTACCAGTTCCGCCACCCCGGCATCCTCACCTCAAGATGGGCGCAATCATATAGTGTTTGTGGTTGTTTGAGCAAGGTAGATTTGCCCATGGATGGGCTTATGTCGCGAAGCACACGACTGCATGGATGCAGGAGGTAGAGTAACGCAGGAGCAGTTACCGAGGACGTGCGAGAGCGACGTTGAACTAATCTTTTCATCCAGATTCAATCAGAGGTTCTTGGCGGTAATTTGGTACAATTTACATCCGATGTTTCGTAGTGACTTCCATTTCGACCTTCCCCAGGAGCTGATCGCCCAATACCCATTGCCTGAGCGCACGGCCAGCCGCTTGCTGACTTTGACTGTTGGGGCTGTGCAGGATCGCCTGTTCTCAGATTTGACTGATTTACTGCAAGCCGGTGATTTACTGGTTTTTAACAATACTCGCGTTATACCCGCCCGTTTATTTGGTGTTAAGGAAACGGGTGGCAAGGTTGAGGTGTTAGTAGAGCGAGTACTGGATGATTTTCGAGTGTTGGCTCATGTACGTGCCAGTAAATCTCCCAAAGCGACAACCAAATTGTTATTAGAAGGTGGTGTGGATGTTACGGTTTTAGGGCGTGACGGAGAATTATTTGAATTGCGATTCGAAGGTGATGACTCTGCGATTAACCAACTGGAACAACATGGCCACATGCCATTGCCTCCTTATATTGAGCGAGAAGATGAATCAAATGACCGTGACCGATATCAAACGGTGTATGCAAAAAAACAGGGCGCAGTAGCAGCGCCGACAGCCGGCTTACATTTTGATCAGCCGTTATTAGATAAGCTGGCCGACATGGGTGTGTCTTCGACTTTCGTAACTTTGCATGTAGGTGCAGGCACTTTTCAGCCGGTTCGTGTGGATAATATTTCTGATCATCATATGCATGCGGAGTACATTGAAGTTGGAACCGATGTAGTGGAAGCAGTTCAAAAGACACGAGCTAATGGAGGACGAGTTTTTGCTGTTGGTACCACTAGCGTGCGCGCACTGGAGAGCGCGGCAAGTGAAGGAAAGCTTTCAATCTATAGTGGCGACACCAATATTTTTATAACACCAGGTTATCAGTTCAAAGTGGTTGATGGTTTAATAACAAATTTCCATTTACCTGAATCAACATTACTTATGCTGGTTTGTGCTTTTGCTGGATATGAAAATGTGATGGCCGCATATCGGCATGCGGTGGAAGAGGGCTATCGATTTTTTAGTTATGGTGATGCAATGTTAATAACCCTGGCGGACTCTGGAAGTGAAAACACCTGATCGCCAGTATAAAAATAGTTGTACTCTGATCGTTCCGGACCTACTGAAAAAACTGCCCGACGATGAAGAGTTTAATCGTAACGATAAATTGCAATTAAAAAGCCTGGAAATGTTGTTGGCAAAAGCCAAACAACAATCACATGAACTTACTGGATTTGAGAAAAATCTGTTTGAGATTTTTGGAATTTCAACTTCCCTGGAAAAACCATTGGCCATTGCTCCGGTCAGTTATCTTGCTGATACCGGCAATAAGACAGCAGGATGGTGCTTGCGCGCAGACCCTGTTCAGCTAACACCGGACCGCGATGAGCTAGTGTTGTCTGGCCCGGAAAGTTTATCACTGTCGATGTCTGAAGCAGAACATTTGGTGACGGAGCTGAATGTCTTGTTTGAAGAAGATTGGCGTCTGGAAGCGC
>JAUVNZ010000102.1 GCA_030599435.1 Gammaproteobacteria bacterium
CCATCACATCAAAGAATTGAATCGCGCCGGACTCATCCAGATGGAACGACGAGGACAGAATGTAGACTGTTGGGTAGACCCCAATACAGTGAAAGAATTGAATCAGTTTTTTCAGCCGGAAACAGCGACTGGAAAAAGTTAACAAACAACCAAGAGATTAGATTCAGGAGTTAAACATGAGCCAGAAAGCACACGACGACATCCGCCAAAATGTTCGCGATAACTATGCTGAGGTAGCTGAGGCCAGCAACAATGGTGATTGCTGTGGGGTGGAATCCAGCTGCTGCGGCGTGTCTGATGACACCGCCATCAATACCCTCATTTCTACTCGCATGGGTTATTCACAGGAAGATTTAGACAACACACCTGACGGTGCAGACATGGGTCTTGGCTGCGGCAACCCCCGCGCCATTGCCAGTCTTAAACCCGGTGAAGTAGTGGTGGATCTAGGTAGCGGTGGCGGCTTTGATGCTTTCCTGGCCAGTGTAGAGGTCGGCGCAACCGGCCACGTTATTGGTATTGACATGACACCTGCCATGCTCAGTAAAGCACGTCACAATGCCGAGAAAGGCAAATACACCAATGTCGAATTTCGTTTGGGTGAAATAGAACACCTGCCCATTGCTAACAACACGGTGGATGTCATCATCTCCAACTGTGTAATCAATTTATCACCGAACAAGACACAGGTATTTCGTGATGCTTTGCGTGTACTTAAACCCGGCGGGCGGCTGGCTATCTCTGATGTGGTTGCAAGCGCTGAAATGCCAGAAGACATGAAAAATGATCCCTTATTACATGCAGGCTGTATGGCTGGCGCATCAATGATTGAAGATCTTGAAGCAATGATGAAAGAAGCAGGCTTTGCTAATATAAAAATCGCACCGAAAGACGAATCACGTGAGTTCATAAAAGACTGGGCACCCGGAAAGGGCGTTGAAGACTATGTACTATCTGCAACTATTGAAGCAATCAAACCAAATAGTGGCTCTTGTTGCTAATGAGTCGCTACTGTCGGAAATGGAGATAATTAAAATTTTGTTTAACTCACTCCGATGACCAATCTGCATCGGATTCAACTTCAATGGGTACATGCATAACAAATACTGACCCCTTTCCAATCTCACTAGACACAGTGATGTCACCACCCATTATCCGACATAGCCGCTGACTAATTGTTAAGCCCAAACCGGTACCGCCATATTTAGCGGTTACAGAATGGTCAGCTTGATGAAAAGCTTCAAACAAATTACTAACCTGCTCTTCTGTCATTCCTATACCGGTATCCGTAATCTTAAATTGAGCACAGCTCACACCAGAATTTTCAACAAGCGATGCCTCCAACTTGATTAAACCATTTTCGGTAAACTTGGCTGCATTAGCTAGCAGATTTAACAATGACTGACGTACCCAAAGATTATCCGCAAATATGAGTTGCACATCATCGGAACGATCCATAACTAATTTATTACTATTTTTTTCAACAATAGGTTCAACCGTTGTTACGATGTCGTCCAGCAACGAACATACATCCAACGGCGCAAGCTTCATATCCATTCTGCCTGCCTCGATTTTTGATAAATCAAGGATATTGCTAATCAGATCAAGGAGGTGGTTACCTGCTGAACGAATTTTATTCAGGTCATTACGAATTTCTTTTGGTTTATGATCTTCAATATCTTCATGCAAGAGCTCGCTATAACCAATGATTGCGTTCAGCGGGGTACGTAACTCGTGGCTCATATTAGCAAGAAAAATACTTTTAGCCTGACTTGCCTTTTCCGCCTGGTCTCTCACAATTAAAAGGTCCGCAGTCCTGTCACGAACCAACTCCTCCAAACGCTCGCGATGAGCAATCAGTTCATCTTGTACCTGTTTTTTCTCGGTTAAATCCAGCACCGTGACGATATAACTCCAGTCATCCCCCACCTGCATTTCACCAATAGATAATTCTGCAGGAAAACGTTCGCCATTCCTGCGTACAATTTCTACCTCATGGCGATTACCTACGCCACCTGAATTGTCATCTTCGTAAAATCGCCACAATCCAGGGTTACATTCTTCTGAATTTTTTTCACACGCCAATATTTTTATATTCTGTCCAATAACTTCATTAGCCAAATACCCACTCATGCGCTGCATGGCAGAATTAAATGTGCGGATAATGCCATCGCTATCGATCGTCATCACGCCATCCAGCATATTATCCAAAAGAGTGCGTAAGTGTAATTCACGCTCTCGCAATAGATTGTCAGCACGACGACGTTCTGTGATATCCCTAAAATAAACAGACAAGCCATCCGAATGAGCATACGTTTGCGTTTCCACCCAGCGATCTGACGGAGGATAATAACTATCAAATGTCAGATTTACATTATCACGCAGCGAAAGACGAAACCGTTGATAAAATGTACTGGTAATATCTGGCACTGCTTCCCATAAAATACTGTCCAAAACATCTTTTCTTGAAATTTGAAAAAGAAATTCAGCCTGTTTGTTGAAGTACGTTACTTTCCATGTTTCATCAAGCGAGATATATGCATCACTCGTTGACTCAAGAATATGAGTAACATGGTTATTAACACGGACTAAATTATCTTCTGCTATTTTATTTTGGGTCAGATCACGCAGAAAAATTTTCACCATAGGAAACCCGTCTAGTGTTATCAGACTGGCATACATTCCAATAAATCGTTCAACACCATCGCTACGATACAGAGAAATTTCAAAGGCGGTGGCCCCATCCTGTTCAACATCTCTTAGTGATTTCATGCATGGTTCATTTGCAGAAAAGTATCCACTGAAATCACTACCGATCATTTTTTTCGCTTGCAAGCCAAAGAGTTCGGCAGCAGCTGTATTTACCTCACACACCTGTAAATCTTTATTTAACACCATCACTGGATTTGAAGTTTTTTCATTTAAAGCTCGGTAATGCTCATGACTCTGAATAGCATTGTTTTTACCAGCATCAGATGCTGTCATCTGAAGCATATATCCTAGTTTCTGTGACACACGCTCAACTTCTGAAACATCCGCCTGGTTAAAACTTAAATCACCATCGGCACGCGTTACAATGATTATTCCCGCTGGTTTTTCATTCCTCATCATTGGAGCCGCTATCATTGAACACACATTAAATTGTTGAATAAATTCAGACTCATCTTTTTTGGTTTCTTCGGGAACATCAAATTTTGATGCACAACCGGTAGAAAAAACTTTAGTTGCAATAAATGAGTCTTGCAGAGGAATACTAAATGAAGGATTGGTTGGAGCATTTTTGGAAGAATGAGCCGCCACAAACATCTGCTCAGCATTGTCATCACACAACAACACAATGTGAGTACCTGCGGGCATTTGACGCTTGAGGCCTGCAAAGTTAGCACGGACGCGCTCACCTAACGGCTCTACAGTCTGATGATTTTGTTCTATTTCCGTCATAAACCCCTACGCAATACGCAACCAACAACCGTTGGAAAACGCAGACATACCCCTGTTTAATTTATTTTGTGGCTTCGTGGCACTGCGGCTACCACCATCATTGCCATTTTATACTTCCACTTTTACTTGAAATTTGAATCCTGAGAATTCTACGTCGAAATCCCATCGTTTTTATTATGCTTTTTTATAACGTTAAGCAACAAAATATCGGCATTTGAAAAGATCGCTTGAGCTAAACAGCCATTGCAAAATCAGCGACTTACCTTTATCAAATATCAGAAACTGGTCTCAACTCCAGTACATTCACCCGGTCTGATTCTACCGTCCAGCGTAGATCAAAATCATAAAGACGCATACCAAAACGTTGTTTTTCTGCATTTTTCTTTTCATCATCGGCATATTCATTATTAGCGTGCTTTCTGTTTGCGTACTTTCTTTCTGAATAATAGGCCGGTCGAGGATCCTGAGAAAGCACCTGTGTAATCAGCTGCCGTAAGCCCAGCGTACCATTTTGCTCAAGCTCCGTGCACTGTGCATCGGCTAACTCACTGAAGGTGATAGAAATAGCTTTTGGTGGAGAATCTGCAGCATATCCACCGACCGCATCTGGCAAAGCGTCGGCATAAGGAAGGTAAGGTTTGATATCCAGCACCGGCGTGCCATCCAGCAAGTCGGCTCCTCGCAAATGGAGCAGGCAACGACCTCCATCACACTCAATCTTTTCAAGCTTTACTACAGACATTCCAATCTGGTTTGGCCGAAATGGAGAGCGTGAAGCAAACACCCCTACCCGTTGATTGCCACCCAGGCGGGGAGGACGTACGGTTGGCTGCCACTGCTCTCGTATGCTCTCGTGAAATACAAAAATGATCCAGATATGAGAGAAGCCTTCAAGCCCAGCCACGGCTTCATTGCGATTATATGGTGGCTCTAGCTCAAGCGTTGCACGTGCTTCAGAGGCCAAACCTGGTTGTCGAGGAATCCCGAATTTTTCCTTAAAACAAGAATGGACGAGCCCAATTGAGGTAAATCCAAATGCTTTAGAATTCTCAGTAGTCGCAGGCCCTTTCATCGCCAACCCCTCATAACCAATACCTCACAGTCGTAATTCCATCGAAAAATTGAAAAATAGACTCGGCTTTTTAAAATAAATAGAATACCCTCACAAATGACATTTTTATAATCTTTACCTATAGTAGGGATCATCAAAAAAGGACGTGTCTCGACCCAATTCGAGACACTAGCTCATAACATTAGAAATGTGTTATCAAGAAACTGGAATTCATGAATCGATTCACGCTGAAAAATCTTTTTTTTAACCGTTCCACCGAACCACAAAAACCCAAGGAACGTCGTAAAGAACCTCGCCCGATTGATGGCTATGACCTGACTGTACTTATCGTTGATGACTCACGTACGGTTATTGCCGCTTTTAAAAAAGTTCTCACACAAGCTGGTTTTGATGTAATCAGCGCCGCCAATGGCGAAGAAGGTGTAGCACAGGCAAAAGCCCATCTGCCAGATATTATCCTTATGGATGTGGTGATGCCGGTGCTTAACGGGTTTCAGGCTACCCGCAGAATCCGCAAGGATGAACTTACTTCACACATACCGATTATTATTGTCAGTGGAGAAACACAGCCCACGGAGCAGTACTGGGGCAAACGCGTGGGCGCTAACGGCTTTCTTACCAAACCTGTCGATCGCGGCCTGTTTTTCGGAACAATCTTTGAGGCCCTGGAAGCACACGAAGTCATTAAATAACCGGGAAGACCTACTTAATTTTCTCGCCAGCTTACTGAACCCCTGCCCTTAAATTGAAAGACTTAACTTTAAAGACTTAACTTTAAAAATAAAGGGCAATTTTCTCACATTCAATATTCGTAAGATATCGATACCAGATGAAAGTTGATGCCATTGTTGGGCAATTTAATTGAATTGTTCGACATATGATTATATTTATAACCCACTCCCCATTGCCGACGATTCCCAAAAAACGCGCCAACACTCAACGAATCCGTAAACTGAAAGTTTGATCCAAATCCATTATCATTAATTTGAGTGGATGAAACCAAAGCTATGCCAATCGATGTATCCAGATAAATAGTCGCCCAATCGGTACGGCGTATAAATCGGAACACCGGGGTAAATCCTATTGAATTATTCGCTCCTACCTGACTTGAATCTTTTGTGCTTTGCCATTTTGCATAATCAAACTGTAAATAGGCATCCAGGCTAAATCCGAGGAACTCGAGGATATCTTCTTCCCAATCCCACTGCGCACCTGCACGGATAATATTAACGCTTTCACCACCACCGGTCTCAAAGATCATACGATCGGCCTTAAGACCATTGGTAATGTAAATAAGCGACAATGAAGAGGCTATAGCCACTTTCCAGGCATTTGACTCATACTTGGTTGCGTCAGCATGTGATAAACCGTAAACAAACAACAACACTAAAACAATTAATATTTTTGGACTTATTATTCTTGTATTGACAATTTTAGAACCAGGCTTTGATTTGAATAAACGCATTAAGAATCCAGGTAATAGAATGCTATTTTTATTTTTCCTGATAAGACCGCCGGAAGTATATCCAAGCTACCTTGCGTAAGCTAGACAACAGTGTAATCCAGATAACATCCA
>JAUVNZ010000258.1 GCA_030599435.1 Gammaproteobacteria bacterium
GCGGGCCTGGCTGGCTACTCCTGGCGCCATTGTTGGGCTTCGTGCCACAGCGCCAACCTACAATACAAAACACACTTACGCCAGGATGGTTAGCAAAAAAATAACCTGGAATACCTTAAGTAAGTGCCATTCGTATCTGATCGAAAATATTTCAGTAGCTTAAATATTTTCGGTCAGGCACTAGTTAGCTATTTTCTACTTCTTGCAGGATGTTAAGTACTTGTTCGGCATCTTTTTTTCTGAGGGCGCGAGTAAGCCAGCTTCTCCAATCATATTTGTCTTCATTATGCTGTAGTCGGTCAAATTCAGATTTAGCCTCACCGTTGAGGCCAAGCATGCTATAAGTTGCCACCTCATAAGCAGCAATAGCGGGGTTATGTGGCCCGCCAAGTTCACGACTGCGTTTGAATGAATTCAGGGCGTTCTGATATTGACCTGCATAAAAATAGATTACCCCTAAGATGTTTCGATAAGGGGTTCTCGGGTTCATCGGGTCGAGGCGTATAGCATGCTGCGCAAATGGGATGCCTGACTTTGGATCACCGTGGGTGGAGAGAATAAATCCATGATATGCAGCAACATAAGGATCATTGGGTTGTGAATTGACTGCTTTAGCCGAATGTAGCAGTGCGTTATCAAAATTGCGTTGAGTCATATTAATAAAAGCAAGCGCACTGTGTGCCAGACCGAAATTAATATCGATCGCCAGTGCTTGTTCTGCATATGATTTTGCTAATTTGAGGTCTTGTTCGGGTGATTTACTGTGTCCCCACCATGCCATAAACGCATGCGTGTAGCCGATGCCAGCATAACCTCCAGCAAAGTTATTGTCAGCATCGATAACTTCGTAAAAAATACGGCTGGCCAAAATTAAGCGTTGCGGGTTACTCGGTGGGTTGGCGATGTTAAGTGCCTGCTTATAGAGGCTAGTAGCTTCGGTGTTCGGTATGTTTCCATGAAGTAGTGGACGATTAACTTTGTTACCAAGTTGAATAGATAAACCCTCAACGATTGTCATCGCAAGTGAGTTCTGCAAAAACAGTTCATCGGTCGAATTCCTGTCAAACCGTTCAGCCCATATTTGTCTGCCGGTATCTGTCTGGATCAGGTGTGAGGTCACTCGCTGGTGACCTTTGTCACCTCTGATGTTACCGCGCAAAATATGTGTCACATTTAATTCTTCTGCAATTTGTTTATCACTAATATCACGGTTTTGATAAGTCCAGACAGACGACAGTGCAATGACATCTAAACTGGCGATGGAAGATAGGTCAGTAATGATGTTTTCAGTCAGGCCTTCAGCTATATTTTTGCCTGATTTGTCAGTTGTTGCATCTTCGAAAGGTAATACGGCGATGGCCAGCTTTTTAGCTTGTAGATTGGTTGAATGGCGATTTGTGATTGTGTTATTTTGAAAAATTAATAGTGTGGTAACTAATATTGTTGCGCTGAAGATAAAAACTAACGGTGGAGTTAGTAGTTTTCTTGCATAGTTACCAGCTTTATTGTTTTTAATGTTTGAGGTTTTCCTGGAAGAATTGTCTGTAACGTATTTAAATTTGGGTATATAGGCACCCTTGGGAATAGATATGCGTATTGGTTCATCAAATGCTTCATGTTGGTAGTAAGTTTCCAGCAGGCGGCGCAGGCGTCCTGCTTCAACTCGAACAATGGAAGTGACCTGTGCATCTTCCGGGTCAGTGCGATTGAAAACATCATGAGCGATTGAGAATCCTTTGATATGTTTTTCTCTGCCGTTTAGCGTTTCTTCGATGATGTAGCGCAGAAATTCCTGCATGCGAGGTGTATCTGCGAACGTATCACTGGAAAGTACACGAGATAAAGCTAACTTGATTACTTCAGAATCGGTTACTTCGGAAGTGTTAATTGTTGATGATTGCTGTAAGTCCATTGAGTAGATTATCTAATTTTTAAACGATTAAGCGTTTTCTCGCCTGTTTTGTTAATAAAGCAGTGTTTAAAAGTATCTAAACGTGGGCCATGTATGAATGCACAGCAGTAACTAACGGTAACTAACGTCTACAACAGCCTTTTATTATATTCGAAATAAGGCAAAAATAGTAATATGAAACCTAATTATAAGGTGTCAAATACAGGTTTGCAGAGTGTTTATCTAGCGCAATTTATTTATTGCGGCTCGAACGACCCTGATGTGGCTATTGTATATGTAAAAGCGTAGTATTTAGCTGATAGGCAGGATTGTCTGTTCTTCTGGTTGACTGCAAATACTTACGATTTATTTATAGGGAGCATGAATATGAATATTCGATTTTCAGTTATCGTTTCAATCATTCTGGTACTAGCGATTTACCGTGTGGTGCCTCATCCGCCAAATGTCTCTCCTGTAGCCGCTATGGCTCTGTTCGGCGGTGCCTATTTCGCTGATCGTAAGTTGGCTTTTATCATCCCGCTTTTTGCACTTGTTGTCAGCGATCTGATCATCGGATTGCATAATACCCTACCTTTTGTTTACGGCGCATTTGCCGTGACTGTAATTGCGGGAATTTGGCTGCGCAACAGGCTCAGTGTGATGACAGTTGCCAGTACGGCTATAGCCACGTCTCTTATGTTTTTCGTTGTGACTAATTTTGGAGCCTGGTTGTTTAACCAGGGACTATATCCGATGACCTCTGCAGGTCTGCTGCAAAGTTACATCGCAGGTATTCCTTTTTACGCTAACACATTGATCGGTGATCTTTTCTTCACGGCACTGTTGTTTGGCGGCTTTCAAGTATTGGAACGAAGTATCAGTGGCTTAGTTGCACAACCCAAGCTTTAACAGGACGGAGTGAATGTTATGACGAATGAATCTGACAAGAAAAAAGATGACGCTGTACAAGATAGTAGTGCAATGGACGGGAAGTCATCTATTCCGGGGCCATCTGAATTACTTGAAGATCCAGCTCGGCGGCTGTTTTTCAAACGCGCGGCTGTTGGTGGTGGCACTGCTTTACTTGGCGGCGCAGCATCTTACGGAGCAGGTATTCATTCACTGAAAGGTAAAGTCTCAGAAGATTATCCTGTCATTGACGAGAGCGTGTTTAAGCCCAAGGATCAGCGCGACGTCGTCCTGAACTTTGTTTCCAGTAAAGCGCTTAATAAGAAACATCCTGAGCGAAATGAGCAGTACAATCGTCTGCAGAAGAAAGAATTTGACTGGGTGCGTGGCATCAGGGATATGTATAGC
>JAUVNZ010000376.1 GCA_030599435.1 Gammaproteobacteria bacterium
CCTACGTCAGCTTTTTTTGATAATAAACCCCAGACCGTTGTGAATTAAGTATACTGTTCCTGGACTTGCCCGATGAGAACCTGTCTGTGAATATTGAATATTTGACTGATATTATCATTCTGCTAGCTGCGGCAGTGATTGCTGTACCTTTGTTTCAATCCTTAGGGCTTGGTGCTATACCGGGGTTTTTAATCGCCGGCATAGTGTTAGGACCGTCAGGGCTGGGATATATCGAAAATTATGATGAGATTAGGCACCTTGCAGAGTTAGGAGTTGTACTGCTGTTGTTTGTCATTGGCATTAAAATTAATCCATCCCGTCTCTGGAAAATGAAGAAGCTGGTACTGGGGCTGGGATCACTCCAGATTCTAATAACCGGGAGTGTGATAACGCTAATAGTCCATTTGTTCCTTGATTCTTCGTGGAAAATATCGCTTTTAATAGGATCGGCGTTAGCACTTTCCTCAACCGCTTTTGTCATTCAGCTGTTAACTGAGAGGAAGGTGCTTTTTACAGCATACGGTAAAACCTCTGTTGCGGTATTACTGTTACAGGATTTGGCGGTTGTGCCACTTCTGGCTTATGTTTCTTTGATCGCGACACCGGAGCTAACCATTGCAGAAGATGTTTTTTTTGCATTGGCTGAAGCACTGGTCATTCTTGTACTCATTATTGTGACAGCACGATATGTTTTGAATCCCCTGCTTAATATGCTGGTCCGTTTTGGTTCCCCTGAAATATTTACCGCATCTGCTCTATTGTTGGTATTGGGTTCAGCACTAGCCATGGAGAGTATTGGATTATCTATGGCTATGGGGGCATTTATTGCCGGCCTGTTGATTGCCGATTCATCTTATCGTCACCAGATTAATGCCGAAATCCAGCCCTTTCGCGGTTTGTTGCTTGGGCTGTTTTTCATGACCATGGGCATGTCATTAAGTCTCGATCGTTTCCTGGATAATCCCCTGGTGTTTTTAGCTATTGTTATTGCGTTAATGACTGTAAAGTTCCTTACTCTATGGCCATTGTCATATCTGTTCGGCTTAAAGGGAAAGGTGTCTATTTCGGTAGCATTACTACTGGCTCAAGGGGGCGAATTTGCCCTCGTGCTGTTCGCATTAGCGAAGGGTAAGGGACTACTGGATGAGGTTTTATTTCAACAACTTCTTATTGTTGTCTTATTAAGTCTGCTTGCTACGCCGGTGCTAGAAAAATTAGCTTTTCGGATATTTTCGACTTCGCGTAAAAATGTCACTTCACTCCACGATATTGATACCAGGACAGAACAGGATAACAGGCCGGTTATTCTTGTTGGTTTTGGACGCATGGGCCATAGAATCGCTAGTATCATGGAATTAATGAAGGTACCTTATGTGGCAATCGACAGTGATGTATCTATTGTGGAGCGTGAACATGCTGAAGGCAAATCAGTGTATTTCGGCGATGCTCAGCGACCTGATGTACTAAGAGCCGCCGGGGTTGCGGATGCGCTTCTGGTTATCGTTTCAATTGATGACTTTGAGGCAACAGAGCGAGTTGTATCTTCTCTTCATTCCGCATTTCCTGATGTTCACGTTTTTGCACGCGGGCACGATCTTATTAAGTGTCGTGATCTAAAAGCACATGGTGCGCACTTTACCGTTTCAGAGACGCTTGAAGCAAGCGCTGAACTTGCCCACGCTGCTTTACTGTATATAGGTGCTGAAGACTCGAATATAAAGCTTGCTCTAAAAAGCTTTAGAAGTGAATATTACGGACGAATTAATAGATGACTGTTTTGCTTGTAAAATGTTTAGCAAAATCAAATCATGAGCAGATGAGCATGAGCAGATGGGGTCAAGTCTTACATATCAGATTCAATTGCTTTGACAGCCTGACTAATATGTCAAATGTAAGACTTGACCCCATACTCGTTGTTAGTAAGCCTTTGCCATGTAAGAAATTTAATGCATTTGTCAAAGCTAATAAAATGTGACGGAGTAATTTTGGGGTCACC
>JAUVNZ010000022.1 GCA_030599435.1 Gammaproteobacteria bacterium
GATTGGCTGGCGATTTCCAGTGGTTTGTGCTTTTCGTTTTCTAATGTGGTGGTAAGGCGATTGCGCCATTTGTCAGCACCGTTAAAGGCCTCAATTGCCTGGTGGGGGGTCGTAATCGTTGCGGGTGTCTGGTTGTTCTTTGCGCAGATTCCCTGGCCGCAAAATGTATCCTCCGGGGCATGGATGGGAGCATTGCTTCTTGGCGGGGTGGGTATTTTTAGCGCAACGTTGGCGGTGGTTTATGGTGTAGCTCATTTACCCATTCACCGTTCGGCAACCATTTTATTGTTTGAGCTTGTCGTCGGGGCGATAACGTCACAATGGCTTACCGATGAAATTGTGACAACCATGGAATGGTTTGGTGGTGGTTTGATAGTCCTGGCGGCGTATTTGTCAGTCAGAGCGGGACATCACGAGAAGCCAGCATAAGAAGTTGAGACTGCCAGCGATGTTTTAGTCGCGAATGGTGATATCCGGGTCCATATTAATCCGGCCATCTTTTTCAAGAAGGCCTATTTTTTTTCCATCATCACTGACTAATATAATAATTGGATCCTGAAAAACTGGCCTACGGATAAATTTGAGACTCCAGCCAAAGCTTTCTATCTGGTGAAGCATCTGCGTTTGTTCCGGGGTGAGCCAGTCATCCAGATTGTCCGGAATGGCCTGCTGCCCTGAGCGTTTGTCATTTTCCATCTACAAATCCCTGATCTTAAAGATTTAACATCACAGTCTATATATCATACATTGGGTTATATGTGTGATTAGGGGGTTTAAAAATGATCCATACGATTGCCCACGTGAGTCTTCTGGTGTCAGATACTGAGCGTGCCTTGATATTTTATCGTGATGTACTGGGATTATCGGTTGATTCCAGTCGGCCTGATCTGGGTTTTCCCGGGGTATGGTTGAATGTGGGTGAGCAGCAAATCCACTTATTGGAGTTGCCTAATCCAGATCTGACCGAGGGACGACCAGAGCACGGAGGCCGCGATCGTCATACCGCTTTCAATATTTCTGATATTGAGAGCCTAATTAAGTTGCTAAAGGAAAACGCGATTGAGTACACGCGCAGTCATTCAGGAAGGAACGCTTTGTTTTGTCGAGATCCAGATGGCAATGCGTTGGAGTTTATTGAGAGTGTGTAACTGTGAATGACTGCTATATACTGAAGGCGGACATTGAATTAGATTTAATAATCTGCAACCAGGAACCCAAAGCAGACGTTCAGTAATGATTGGGTCAATAGGCGCGAAATTTAATATGCCCTGGTTAAACAATTATTTAGTCTGCTGTAATAATCCCTGTACTAACAATCTGCCCTGTGTGCTATTCCATTCACGCGCACCCAACACCCGCCCCGCGAAACGGCCATCACGCCCAATGAGATAGGTTGTGGGCAGTGCCATGACTTCGTATTGCTTCCACATCATCATCACGCCACCGAACAGGTCGTCGGTAAAACTGTAACCAGCAGTAATATTTAGCATGCGCATTTCCATGCTGGTGGGTACCGCCATAAACAGGCCGGCTGCTGGCATGCCCAGCAGACTATCGCCATTAACGGAACTGGTGCCATCGCGTAGGCCATCCATGCTCATAACCATGGGACTAATTTTGACGCGATATTCATGGGTCTCTGGAACACCGCCACCGGGTATATTCATCGGCATGTTACCGCCGCATTTACCACAACACAGGCCAACATAAGCCTGTACGCTGCCAGTCACTAGACTTAATGCTGCTAGTGAAATACCCATCACCCACTGTTTTCTTCTATTATGGCTCATGACAATCCCTCACATTTATTACTGATAATGTTAATGTTAAGGAGAGGCTAGCGCACACTTGATAATCCAGGTATGTGACATGTTGTTGCAGGGCACGGGGAAAATTCACCAATGCCGGGTGCGACAAAATGCCGCATCTGGTAAAAAAATCCTGGCTGACACCGACAGCTCATTGACTGATAATGGTGTTTGGCCAAAGGGTTATACTCAGCTATATGCTAAACACCAACGACATCATGCGACCCAGCGATATCAATAAACATAGTAACAACACAACACAGCGTAACCTGCGACGCCTGGTGTTGTTCCGTAGTATTAGTATCGCGGTGCAAATGTTTTTCATCTTTGTGGCCCTATGGTGGCTGGCTTTGCCGCTGCCTGTTGGGCCACTAGCGACTATTCTTTTTGTCCATATCCTGTGGAACGGGTTCACCGCCTGGCGCGCACAACAAACCCGACCGGTAAGCGATGGTGAATTTTTTCTGCAATTGCTAACTGATGTGCTGGCGCTCAGTGGTGTGCTTTATTTTGCTGGTGGCGCCACGAACCCATTCGTGGGTCTTTACCTGTTACCACTGATGATTGCCGCCACGGTGTTGCCCAGGCATTTTGTGTGGAGTATGGCGGGCATAACTGTTGCTTGCGACTCCTTACTTATGTATGTCTACCAGCCATTGGTATTAGGTAGCCACATGAATCATGACAATGGTTTTAGTCAACATGTGTTTGGTATGTGGTTTGGTTTTGTTTTTAGCGCGGGCTTAATTGCCCACTTCGTTACTAATATGGCGCAAACCCTGCGCCAACATGACAGGGAGCTGGCCGCAGCTCGCGAGAAAACTCTACACGATGAAAGTTTGGTAGCATTAGGTACTCTGGCTGCTGGCGCCGCCCATGAACTTGGCACCCCACTGAATACCATGGCCATCGTCACCGATGAACTAAAACAGGATTATCCGCCGCAAAAAAATGCCGAACTTAATGAACAGCTAACACTGATTAGCGAACAAGTTGATCGTTGCAAAGAAGCCCTGTCTGTAATTTCTGCCTCTGCCGGTGAATTGCGTGCCGATGCCGGCGAAGCATTGCCGGTAGACCGCTATTTGCAAAAACTATTGGAGCAATGGCAAACAGAACGATCGGAAGTCGACTTACATCAGGCGATCAGTGGTACACAACCCGCGCCGCAACTGGTGGTAGACCGCGCCCTCGATCAGGCCATCACCAATATTCTTAATAATGCCGCCGATGCTTCACCGGAGTGGGTGGCTATCAATGCCGAGTGGACGGAACAGAAGCTTGTTCTGGATATTCGTGATCATGGATCAGGGCTTAGCGCAGATGCTGAGGCCCACGCCGGAAAGAGCCTGTATAGCGACAAGGAACATGGTCTGGGTCTGGGGCTCTTCCTGGCTCATTCGGTTATTAATCGTTTGGGGGGTGAAGTGCGATTGTTTAACGATAAACAAGGTTGTTGTACTCGCATCAGTTTACCCTTACTGGAAGGCAAGATTCATGAATACTAATACTGGGGATAAAAAGACACTACTGTTGGTAGATGACGATGCCACCTTCTGTCGCGTTCTTGCGAAGGCGTTAGAAAAGCGTAACTTCGATGTCTTTACTGCCACTGAGCTGGCCATTGGGCTGGAACTGGCTGCCGATCACCGCCCTGACTACGCGATTATCGACTTACGCATCGGTCACGAATCTGGCCTGGAACTGGTGGAAAAACTTCACGCGCAGAATCCAGACCTACGCATGTTGATGCTCACCGGTTATGCTAGCATTTCCACCGCCGTGGAGGCCATCAAACTGGGCGCTGTGCATTACCTCACCAAGCCCGCCATGGTGGAGGATATTATTAATGCCCTGAAACGCGACACTGGCAACGCCGCCGTACCCCCAGCTGAAAATCCTATCTCGGTAAAGCGCCTGGAATGGGAACATCTGCAAAAGGTACTTATGGAACATGATGGTAATATTTCTGCCGCTGCCAGAGCACTGAATATGCATCGCCGCACCTTGCAACGTAAATTAGCCAAGCGGCCGGTAAAGGATTAAGCGGTCAATAAGTGATGAACAGTGAATGTCTGCTCTTACCCATTTTCGCGTAGTTGATTGATTTTTTTGAATGACCACTATCGCTGCAAAGCAGGCATTCAGTGATTAATTTATTCGTCTAAAAGACGGGCGACCGTTTCTTTTAAACAAATTTGTGTATCTTTATTTAAAGGTAGATTATTTCTATCTGTAACGAAGAAAATATCTTCTGCGCGCTCACCAAATGTGGCAATTTTAGCATTTTGTAATAATACTTCACACTCTATTAAACCTCTTGATATGCGCGCTAATAAGCCGGGCCTGTCACCAGCAACTACTTCCATTTCAGTACGATTGTTGTTTGTGTCATCGCGAAATATTATTCTAGTTTCGATAGGGAAGTGTTTAAGCTGACGAGTAAGATTAGAAACTTGATTTGGCAACTCTTCAGGATGACTTAATAATTTTTTAAGTGTATTTGAAATTTCTTTCTGTTGATCATGGGCAGTGATTGTTTGTCCGTCACGATCCAGAACAAGAAAAGTATCAAGCGCATAACCATCATTTGTTGTGATGATTCTGGCGTCAATAACATCCAAACCTAATTTTTCTATAATTGCTGTTATAGTGGCGAAAATATAATTAACATCTTTCGTATAAACAAAAATTTCTGTTCCGCCTCGGTGAGTTTTACCTCTAATCAAAATCAGTGGTTCTTTATTGTCACCATGGTTGATAATTGCCTGAGTATGCCAGGCAATTTCGTCTGGCGAATGCCGTAAAAAATATTCATTACCCAGCCTGTCCCATTGGTGCTCCATTTCTTTGGCATCAAGCTTGATATCTTCCAGTATGCTTGCAGATTTTTTTCGTGTATTTGCAACAAGGATTTCCTGGTCGATGGGATTATTTAAGCCGTGACGAAGTGTTCGTTTAGTTGCGTGGTATAGCTCGGCAAGCAGGGAATCTTTCCATGAGTTCCACAGGTCGGGGCTGGTGGCACGTATATCGGCCACGGTTAGTAAATATATAAAATCCAGCCGCTCCCGATTGCCGACCAGTTTTGAAAATTCAGAAATAACCTCAGGGTCACTGATATCTTTGCGCTGAGCAGTCATAGACATTATTAGATGGTTTTCTATTAACCATTTAATGGTATCTGTGTCATGTTCACTTATATTGTGTTCTCGACAGAATTCGACAGCATTTACTGCTCCTAATTCAGAATGATTGCCACCACGACCTTTGGCGATATCATGGAAAAAGCCAGCTATCGTTAGAACTTCCTGGTTTTTAATGGTTTGTATGATGCGACTACAAAGTGGAAATTCATCGGCAAACTCGGGCACGGTGAAACGGCGCAGGTTGCGTACTACAAACATGGTGTGTTCATCCACAGTATAAACGTGAAATAAATCATGTTGCATTTGGCCGACAATATTTTCGAAGACGGGTAGATAGGCGGCAAGTACACCATACCGATTCATTCGTCTTAGTTCGTGCGTAAGACCTGTTCCCTGTCGAAATAAATCGATAAACAATTCGTGGCAACGTGCATCGTGACGAAAATCATCATTTATCAGGTGGCGGTTATTACGAATGAGGCGAATTGTGTTTGCGCTGACCCCACGTAACTCAGGATTTCTTGCCATGATGACAAAGATCTCCAGTAATGCCGAGGGTCTTTCGGTGAAGATGTCAGTATGCTTTGCTTCCAAAATCCCATGGCGGGACTGAAAGCGTTCATTTATGTTGTTGGGTTCGCTGTCATCATCTGCGTAGAGTATTTTTTCTTCGAATATGTAAAGAAGCATTTCATTAAGACGAGACAGTTCCATGACTGTTCGGTAGTAGTCTTTCATGAATTGTTCTACGGCGAGCTTATGTTTCTGGTCTTGATAACCAAATTGATTGGCTATAGCTCGTTGATGATCGAATAACAAACGGTCTTCACGACGATTGGTGAGAATGTGTAAAGCGAAACGAATTTTCCAGAGGAAGTTCTGGGCTTCAATAAGTTCTTTGTATTCATTTTCGGTTAGAAACCCGTGCCCAACTAATTCATGTAAGGTTTCTGCGCCAAAATGGCGTTTAGCTACCCAGCCAATGACTTGAAGATCACGCAAGCCTCCCGGGTTTTCTTTTATATTAGGCTCAAGGTTGTAAGCAGAATCATTAAAACGTTGATATCTGGCTATTTGTTCTTCGCGTTTGGCTCGAAAAAAATCGAAACCTGGCCATATGTGCTCTGGACTAACGGCTTCTTTCATTTTTTTAAATAGATTTTCAGGACCGGTAAGTTGGCGTGCCTCCATTAGATTGGTGGCAACAGTAATGTCAGCTTTAGCCTGTTCCGTGCAATCATTCAGAGTGCGAACGCTGTGGCCAACTTCTAACCCCATGTCCCACAGGAACAATAAAAATTTCTCAATATTTTCCGCGTGATTTTCTGTGTCTTGAATATCAGTGGTAAGAATAAGTAAATCTATGTCTGAAGCTGGATGTAACTCGCCACGGCCATATCCACCCACTGCGACCAGCGCAATGTCAGATTCATTTTTATTAAAAAGCTTATGCCATGCTCGAAGTAAAAGGTGATCTACCACTGTTGCTCGCTCTGCAACAAGTTTTTCAACGGCAATACCGTTTTCAAATTGGGTTTTGATGATTTCGCTGGCTGATTGGAGCTGTTCGCGAAACAGTGATAATGGGTTATCAGTGCTTGAAATTTCTTCGTCAAAGCACTGCCAGTCAACGCTGGTTTCATCTGTTGGCGACATTAATAAATCCTGGATTAAGTAAGGCTTTGTATTCGAAGTGTTGTTTAAAGATTTTCGTCCGGCCGTTTTGTTAACACTTCGTGACTATCTTCAGTAACGAGAATGGTGTGTTCCCATTGCGCGGAAAGGCTGCGGTCCTTAGTGACCACTGTCCAGCCGTCTTTAAGTTGCTTAACATGACGCTTACCAGCATTAATCATCGGCTCAATGGTAAAGGTCATGCCAGGTTCCAAAATAATACCCGTGCCGGCTTCACCATAATGCAGCACCTGAGGTTCTTCGTGAAAGGTCGTACCAATGCCGTGACCACAATACTCTCGAACCACTGAGCAGTTTTTGGCCTCAGCATATTTTTGAATAGCATGGCCTATGTCCCCCAGGTGAATCCCGGGTTTGACGATTTCGATACCAATCTTCAGACATTTATGGCTGATATCGCATACCCGCTGCGCAAGGACTGAAGGTTGACCAACAAAAAACATTTTGCTGGTATCGCCGTGGAAACCATCCTTGATGACAGTGATATCAATATTAATAATATCTCCCTTTTTAAGTTTTTTATCGCTGGGGATACCATGGCAAACCTGCTGGTTTACCGAGGTGCAAATGGATTTGGGGAACCCGTGATAATTGAGCGGTGCTGGAATGGCATCCTGCACATTGACGGTGTAGTCATGACAGATATCGTTTAGCTCATCGGTGCTGACACCGGGTTTAATGTGGGGTGCGATCATTACAAGTTGCTCAGCCGCTAGCTGGCCCGCGACCCGCATTTTTTCAATATCTTCAGCCGTTTTGATGTTAATGCTCATTCTCTGTTTCTATCTCTATTCTGGGCTGGTATTTGCCCTGTTTTCCCTGGTCGGGACTATATATTCGTCAGAAGCCTGTTTTGGGGCTATCAGGGGTCCATTTTACATCAAAAACAGGGCTTCTGATTGTCGTAAAAGGCCGGTTATGGTATAAAGCCCGCGCTGTTTAAGCAATATGCTGCAGCATTAACCGGGGAAGATGGTTTTGCGCTATTAACCCCATAATCCGCACACGTATCGGCACATATATCTGGGTGCCCTGGCCTGGTCCAAGCGACTAATCCAGGGTTGGTATATGGGATACGTGGAGGCCTAACCCATACAAAGGAAATTATTATGCCTCAAGTGACCATGCGTCAAATGTTGGAGGCGGGCGTTCATTTTGGACACCAAGCCCGTTTCTGGAATCCCAAGATGGCTCCGTACATCTTCGGCGAACGAAACAAGATCCATATTGTTAATCTCGAAAAGACCCTTCCATTGTATAACGATGCCACCAATTTTTTGGGTAAATTAGCATCTAATAAGGGCAAAGTTCTCTTTGTGGGTACTAAACGTGCCGCAAGAGACACTATCAAAGAAAATGCTGAACGTGTTGGCATGCCATATGTTAACCATCGCTGGTTGGGTGGCATGCTCACCAATTTCAATACTGTTAAGCAGTCCATTAAACGACTCAAAGAACTGGAGTCTATGGCCGCGGACGGTAGTTTTGGAAAAATAAGTAAAAAAGAAGCGCTGATGTTGACTCGTGAGCAGGAAAAGCTGGATCGCAGCCTCGGTGGCATCAAAGATATGAACGGTTTGCCTGATGCGGTTTTCATTATTGACGTGGGCCACGAGAAGATCGCAGTGTCTGAAGCACGTAAGTTAAACATTCCTATTATCGGTGTCGTTGACACTAATACTAACCCTGATGGCATTGACTATGTTGTTCCAGGCAATGATGACGCGATGCGCGCAATTCAATTGTACGTACGTGGCGCAGCAGACTCGATCGTAGAAAGTCGCGCAGCAGCTCTGCTAACAGAAGATAAAGCAGACGCATTTGTCGAAGTTGATGAGGGTGCAAAAGAAGAAGTAGTTAAAAAGAAAATCATTAAAAAGAAAATAATTAAAAAAGAAGTAGCAGCTAAAGAAGAAACAGTTGAAAAGGAAGTGGTAAAAAAGGCAGAAGTTAAAAAAGAAGCTGCTAAGGAAGAAATAGTTAGTGAGGAAACGGCCGAAAAGAAGGTCGTCAAAAAAGAAGCCGCTAAGGAAGAAACAGTTAGTGAGGAAACGGCCGAAAAGAAGGTCGTCAAAAAAGAAGCCGCTAAGAAGGAAACAGTTAAAAAGAAAGTAGTAAAAAAGGCAGCGGCTAAAAAGAAGGTAGTTAAAAAGAAAGTAGTTAAAAAGAAAGCTGCGAGCGATTAAAACTGCCAAATAACCCCTGGTCTACGGCCTGGGCTGAAGTTTAGACTACTTCTGTATTAGCAAAAGAAAGTTAACTGGCTGGCCTAAAATATATTTTAACTTACATGTAAAGGCTGACAGTTATGGTGACTCCATACTATGTAGAGTTACCAGCAACAGTAAAAATTATGAGGATAAAGTAATGGCTATAACAGCAGGATTGGTAAAAGAGCTACGTGAGCGTACCGGTGCCGGCATGATGGAGTGCAAAAAGGCATTAGTAGAAACAGATGGTGATATAGACGCTGCGATTGATCTTATGCGTAAAAGTGGTGCGGCAAAAGCT
This sequence comes from Gammaproteobacteria bacterium, assembly GCA_030599435.1. The sequence goes on from JAUVNZ010000022.1 coordinate 9,164, forward strand.
GATAAAAAAGCAGGTCGAACAGCGGCTGAAGGTTTAATCGTGTTCAAGGGTAGTAATGACAGTAAAAATGCAGTGATGGTTGAAGTAAACTGTGAAACCGATTTTGTCACCAAGGGTGATGATTTCCTGAATTTTTCCTCTGCAGTGGCACAGGCTGCACTGGATCAAAAGCCAGCTGATATTGATGCTTTGTTAGCGTTACCACTTGATGGTGGTGAGAATGTAGCGGACGCCACTAAAACCCTGATTGCTAAAGTGGGTGAAAATATGAACGTACGCCGATTTGTCAGCAGAACGACAGATGGCGTATTAGGTGTCTATCTACATAGTGGTCGAATTGGTGTAATGGTAGAGCTTAAGGGCGGAGATGAGACATTGGCAAAAGACATCGCTATGCATGTTGCTGCTAGCAGGCCCATTTGCGTGGGTGAAGATGAAGTGCCTTCTGAATTAATTGAAAAAGAAAAAGAGATATTTTCTGCGCAGGCAGCAGAAAGTGGTAAACCGCCAGAAATCGTTGAGAAAATGGTTGGTGGCCGCATTAAGAAATATCTGAAGGAAATTACTTTGCTGAGCCAGCCTTTTGTTAAGAATCCTGACCAGACAGTTGAACAGTTAGTAAAAGCAGCTGGCGCAACAGTTGTTGGTTTTGATCGCCTGGAAGTAGGTGAGGGGATTGAAAAGAAAGTTGAAAATTTTGCTGAAGAGGTTATGGCGCAAGCACAAGGTAGTTAGCAACAATAACCGTTAGTTTTTAACTTTTTATTTAAAGTAACTTTTTATTTAAAAAAAGGCGAACAATGGTAGACGGTTCTAAAAAGACGGCATACAAGCGAATCCTGCTGAAAATAAGTGGTGAGGCGTTAATGGGTGATGCTGATTTTGGCATCGACCCTGCCGTTATAGACCGAACATCAGTTGAAATAAAAGAGTTAGTAGATGCTGGCGTTGAAGTTGCTCTGGTTATAGGCGGTGGCAACATCTTTCGTGGCATTAGCCTTGCTGCAGAGGGTATGAGTCGTACAACAGGCGATTATATGGGCATGTTGGCAACTGTTATAAACGCGTTATCAATGCAAGATGCATTGGAGCGTCATGATGTTGATGTCAGGGTGCTTTCCGCTATTCCAATTGATCCAGTTTGTGAGCCATATATCCAGCGTCGTGCTGCCAGGCACCTGGAAAAAGGGCGTGTAGTCATATTTGCGGCTGGAACGGGAAGCCCGTTTTTTACTACAGACTCTGCAGCCAGCTTACGTGGTATTGAAATTGGGGCAGACCTTGTTCTCAAAGCCACTAAGGTTGATGGTGTGTATTCCTCAGACCCAATGAAGGATAAGGATGCTGTCCGCTACACAGAACTTGGTTATGATGAAGTGCTAGCGAAAAAACTTGGCGTTATGGATGCAACAGCTATTGCTCTGTGTAGAGATCAATCCATGCCGGTACGTGTTTTTAATATGAATAAAAAGGGTGCCTTGATGCGCATTATTCAGGGTAAAGACGAAGGTACACTTGTTAAATAATATTTGATTGTTCTCTATTAGAAGCCATAAAAAATATAGGCGTGGAATTAAATAGTTATGATTAATGATATTAAAAAAGATGCTAATACTCGTATGAGTAAAAGTATTGAGTCTCTTAAAGGGGAGTTGACCAAACTTCGTACCGGAAGGGCGCATACTAGCTTGCTTGACCACATTACGGTTGATTATTACGGTAACGAAACCCCCTTGAACCAGGTTGCAACTGTAGCTGTTGCTGACGCGCGTATGCTTACTGTTACTCCGTGGGAAAAGCCTATGGTCCAGGCTGTTGAGAAGGCGATTATGACTTCTAATCTGGGCTTGAATCCTGCTACGTCTGGAACAGTTATCCGTGTTCCTTTGCCCCCTCTTACCGAAGAACGTCGTAAAGACATGATTAAGCTGGTTAGGAAAGAAGGCGAGAATTCAAAAGTTGCTATCCGTAATATTCGTCGCGATGCTAATAATGACATTAAAGAATTATTAAAAGAAAAAGAAATAACAGAGGACGAAGAACGCCAGGGTGAAGAGGCTGTTCAGAAGTTAACAGATAGTCACGTGGCAGAGGTAGATAAACTTCTGGAGGCAAAAGAAAAAGACCTCATGGAAATATAAAGTGATACAGCATTGTTTGTCACTTAGCCCTCACATGTTTTGTTCAAAGACGAAAATCAGTAGAACTATTCCTTATCCTGTTTCAGGAAAAATTAGCGTGCATTCAGATCTATTTTGTTCGCGGAACTTGTCAGTTCGTTTAAACGCTCAGGCCAGGGGTATTTTCCATGCCTGACGATAAGCCTGATTCTATAGCGCCCAATAATCTAATTCCTCGTCATATCGCCGTCATTATGGATGGTAATGGTCGATGGGCGGAAAAACGTAATAAAGCACGAGTCATGGGGCATCGAGCCGGTGTTGAAGCAGTGAGGGGAGTCGTTGAGTATTGCGCTGAGCAAGGAATCGAAGTACTTACGTTATTTGCTTTCAGTAGTGAAAACTGGAGACGACCAAAGAAAGAAGTCGGTCTGTTAATGGAGCTTTTCATGACGGCTTTAGGGCGTGAAGTAAAACGTATGCATAAAAATGAAGTACGGCTCCGCATCATTGGCGATATAAAAATGTTTTCAGTGGCGTTACAGGAACGCATCAAAAAGGCAGAAAAATTAACAGAAGATAATAAAGGGCTCACAGTAGTAGTGGCTGCAAATTACGGAGGCCGATGGGATATAACCCAGGCCGCAAAAAAGTTATCTGGTCTTGTAGAAAAGGGTGAGTTGACCATAGATGATATTACGCAAGAAAGAATGGCAGATTGTATTTCATTGAGTGATTTGCCAGAACCTGATTTATTTATAAGAACGGGTGGTGAGAAACGCATTAGTAACTTTTTGTTATGGCAATTGGCTTATACAGAATTATATTTCACCGACACATTGTGGCCTGACTTCAATAAAGAAGCATTATCTGAGGCAATAGCATCATTTGCGTCACGTCAGCGTCGTTTTGGCCAAACTGGCAAACA
>JAUVNZ010000391.1 GCA_030599435.1 Gammaproteobacteria bacterium
GCGTCTTAGTAAAGTTTCTCTGTCCATGTTTTTAATGAATATAACTACAATTAGAACCCCCAAATGTCCTTTTTGTTTTTGGACAATTAGGGGATATATAAAACTCGTTGTTAATTAAATCAATCATTTAGTTTCTTATTAGGTGACTAAATGGAATGTTAAATGGAGCTTTTGCATTGAGTTAATCCTTTAACAACGGAAGGACTCTTTTTTTACACTTATTCCTTAAATAATGCAAGGTTACCTACTTTATCAACTACAGCTGAAGATCCTCTTTTGCAAAAAAGGGCAAAAATGGAGACGGAGGGGGATTAATTTTTGAACATCATGCTGGGAATCAAGGGATCAGTCTAAACCCAAATATACCGTTATCAACACCAAAAAAACAAAGGCCGCATTCGCGGCCTTTGTTGATGTCTGCTATAACGGAAAACTACATGGTTTTACGACCAGGCCCAAGCAACGGACACAGGAAGTAATGGTCTTCTGCGTCCATCTCACCGTCCTCGTTTAGATCCACCCACCAGCGACCACCTATGTGTCCGTAATCACCCGGACCAAATTCTGTCATCAGGCCATTTTCGCCAGGAACCAGTTGCTGGAAACGACCTTTCTGTGGCAAAGGATCTGCGACAACGATGGAGTCATAATACAGACCCTGTGATGTCACAAAAATTATCGGGCCGGTACCGCGACCAGTGGTGCGTTCTTCTGCGAATGCGTTACTATTCATAATCATGGCGGAACCAATCAGTGCCACTGCACTTAAAGCTTTAAAAGTTTTCATTACTTATCTCTCCTTTGTTTTCAATTAAGAGAGTGAAGTATTGCCGATGTCAGTCACGCCATTGTCCCGAAAGTATCACAAATGTATAACATTCATACTACCTGGATGATGATGTATTACATCACGGGCCTGGATGCCATCTGAAATGAAAATGTGGTGCCACGGTCAAGTTCACTATGAACATTTATCACACTGCCGTGCAATTCTAGAATGCGCTTAACGATTGCCAGCCCGAGGCCGGCGTGATCACCACCGGAACGGTTGGCATCCTGCTGATAGAAACGCTCAAAAATTCGTGGCACATCTTCTTGCGCAATACCACGACCGCTGTCGGACACCTGCACCACCACGTTACCGTAATCGTGGTCGACACTGATACCGATACGTCCACCTGCAGGCGTATGCTGTAGACCATTTTCCAGCAGGTTCTCCATTACCCGCTGCATCATTGCAATGTCACCATATACCAGCGGTGATTCCGGGTTGATATCAACATCGAGCTGGATTGATTTTTGCTGTGCACGAAGTTGATACATCTGCATCACATCCTGAACCAGTTCGCACATCGAGAATGGCTCTGAATACACTACGGACTCACACGAGTCCAGCCTGGCGAGCTCGAACAGCTCTTCTACCAACTTGCCCAGGTGCTGGCTATGCCTTAGCGCCGTTTCCAGATACTGCTTCTTTTCTTCTTCGGACAGTTCATTATTTTTTAACAACAGTGTTTCAAGATAGCCGCGCATAGTGGTTAATGGCGTGCGCAAATCGTGTGAAACATTAGCCACCATTTCACGTCGGAGGCTGTCCATTTTTTTCAGCGTCTGTACCTGTGCACTTATCTTTTCTGACATGGCATTGAACTGTCGCCCCAGCAGTTCTATTTCATCGAGTGTGCTTTCTTTATCCGGATATCGCGTTGCCACATTGTTATTGTGACCA
>JAUVNZ010000056.1 GCA_030599435.1 Gammaproteobacteria bacterium
AAGACCGGTAGTTAATCGAGTAAAAAAAGCAGAGGCCGACCACTATGGCAGTGATTGTCCCATGGCAGGGCACCACATATCCCATGGTTTGGCAGACGGCAGTGAGACTGAACATCCGATGTCTTTATTACGTAAAGCCTATGGGATTTAAGTCCCTGAAACGGCGCTGGCGGCGTTAAAAAGAAACTCAAAATGCTCATTTACTGCGTGTAAATTCCGCTTTTTCGTTTCTTTTTGCCTGGCCATCATCCGTTTGATGAACTTAAACAATGTTTTTCAGTGAGCAAATTTTTGGAGAATGATATGAGTAAGTTAACCCACGACGATCTTTATAGTCTGGAAGAATATTCACGCATGCGGCCAGAGTTTCGTAGCAAAATAATTACGCACAAGAAAAATCGTCGCGTCGATATTGGTGAACATGCCTCACTTTATTTCGAAGACGCTTTAACTATGCAATACCAGGTGCAGGAAATGTTGCGAATCGAACGTATATTTGAACAAGAAGGCATTCAGGAAGAACTGGATGTCTACAATCCACTTATTCCGGATGGAATGAACTGGAAGGCAACCTTTATGCTGGAGTACGGTGATGAATTGGAGCGTAAAAAGGAGCTTGCGAATTTAATCGGGGTAGAAAAAGCATTGTGGGTACAGGTTGATGGCTTCGAAAGGGTAAATCCTATTGCTAATGAAGATCTGGTGCGTGAAACCGAAGAAAAAACATCATCAGTGCATTTTGTTCGTTTCGAATTAAGTCCTGAAATGGTATCAGCTGCGAAACAAGGCGCTCAGATCAAAGCTGGGATAGACCATTCGGCATATAACGAAGAGACTGTTATTTCAGAGACAGTGCGTGAATCCTTAGTGGGTGACCTTCACTAAAACTGACAGACATTCTATTTTCCGGTATAATCCGCGTCGGCTGTAGTGTTACAGCACCAATTCATCTTATCGGTTAATACAAGTTATCGGTTTTTATTAAAAAATATGTCAAATTCCACTGCCCTAAAAAATCCCTGTTCATATCACGTGGCAGAGAGCCCAATTCACGGGAAGGGTGTGTTTGCTTCGCGCCAGATAAATGAAGGTGAAATTCTCGGTCTGCTGAACACATCTCCATCGTCAAGGAACGGGAGCCATGTACTCTGGATAACAGAAAACCAGAAAGTTCGTGTTCATTGTAATTTGCGTTTTGTTAATCACAGCGAATCCCCCAATGCGGTTTATTACGATACGTTAGAAGTTGTCGCCCTACGAGATATCAATAAGGGCGAAGAGATTACGCACGATTATTCTGGTGAATAATTAATTATATGTGCAGTCTATTACAAGATAGCCGGTAATTTCTTATGGCTAAAATTTACGTTTTATTCGTGCGCATGGGCATTTGACATTGTATTTGTAAGTAGGTGTAAACCATAAAAAAATTGTTTTTCCAATATTTTTCCAAAACCATCACTGTTTTACTTCATTCCACCCTGAACCCATTGCATCGCTATACCTCGCGGTTTGATTCTTTTCTAGCCATGTCACTACCTCGCTCAAATCTACACTGTGTGTTGTATTTACGGTAACAGTTGTTTTTTTCTCAGCATTAGTTAACGGCTCGTATTGGTTATGTTGTTGATTCAGTACTTCGTTATTTGCATCGGATGCATCCTGGTCTTGTTGTTGACGTATGCGAAGACGTTGATGCTGAATACCCATGTCTGCCTTACTGTGTAAGATCAAATACGGAATATTGAGTTCTTTGGCTAAACCGTAAAACGGCTGGCGTTGATCTTCCTTCAGAAAAGCGGCATCAACAATTACTGAAAACCCGGCTTTGATAATATTGCCGGTTAACTGTAAAAGACGCTCATAGGTTTGTTGTGATGCCTCTTTTGTGTAAATGCCTTTGTTAATTCCGGATTTATCCCGTGTGGTTACATTTATACCAAATAGACGTTTACGTTCCACATCCGACCTCAGGCGAATGATGTCGCCTTGCCCCGGTAATTCTTGTTCCAACAATAACCCAGACAGGGTGGTTTTCCCCGATCCAGACAGACCATGGGAAATAATCAATTTTGGAGTTGTTGCCTGGGTGTATTGGGAAGCCAGCTTTATGTAGTTGCCAATTTCCTGAGCCAACGATTCAGATCTGGATTTAGAGTTGGATTCAGAGTTGTTGGTGGACTGAAGAAGTTGTAAGCCGGCAACCTTGGCGCGAACCATAGCTCGATACACCTGGTAAAATCGTAATACCGATAATCCTGCGTAGTCACCTGTTATTCCTAGATAGTTATTGAGTAAACGGCAAGACAGATCAGAACGATTGTGGTCATCAAGATCCATTAATAAAAACGCCAGTTCACTCATTACATCAATCCAACGCAGGTTGGGATTAAATTCAATGCCGTCAAACGGCGTCACTCGGCCTTCATAAATAACAATATTTCGTAAATGCAGGTCACCATGGCATTCGCGTATGAAGCCATTTTTCTTTCGTTCCTGCAAAGTGTCTTCAAGGTTGTGGTATTGGTTATTGCTCCACTGGTGTAATTGTTCCAGTGGTTTCTTCAATTCTTGTTGTGTAAGCCAATCTTTACCTAGTTGGCCTATTTGTTCAAAATTCTCCATGACCGGTTGTTGAATGGCTTCCGGTGTGCCGAAAGGTGATTGTTCGTCGGCAATGGCGATGCCGCTATGAAAGTCGGCAAGCACCTGCGCAGTTTCATCTATATGCTCTTTTGTTAATTCATCTCTGGCCAGTAGTTCATCAAACTCCTGACTTGTATCAAACTGATTCATTTTTACGGCGTACTCAACCACGGGTCCCTGACCATTTATTCGTGGCGATGAAGTGTCGCCGCAAATGGGAACTACATTCAGATAAATGTGTGGCGCCAGTCGGCCATTGAGACGAACCTCTTCTTCGCAATAGTACTTGCGTTTTTCCAGGGTCGAAAAATCAAGAAAACCGAAGTTCACAGGCTTTTTGAGTTTATAGGCATAGGGGCCAGTAAGAAAAACCCAGGAGATGTGGGTTTCGTGCAGGGATATATTATCGACAGGGTGATCGTAGGCTTGCTTGTGCAGCAAGGCTGTAATCAACGACCCATGGGCTATCGTTTCCATTGTTTGTCTTGCCTTATTGTACAGAGTGTAGCAAATAAGAAGTTCCTATGAGGTGGTGGCGTGTGCTGTGCTGATACCGCGCAGTGCAGTACGTCCCCTGAATATGAGCATGGAAGAGGCCATGCGTTTCACACTGATCGCTGGAATCACCGGCACACTAACACTCCCTGAAGCGGTGGACGTTAACTGGCCGATGACTTCAACTATACTCAGACGTAGTCATATGAAATAACGCTATCTACAGACGCTGACAGAAATTGCTGGTGAACGATCCAGCACCATCATTTTCCCGTTACCCATGGACCTGGTGGAGTCCCTGATGGGTCGGATTAACAAGATATGAAGGGTCATTCTATTAAATAAGCTGGGTGCATTGATTGCCCGTGAGTCATTATTTGAAAAACATAAGCTATGTAATTATTGTTTCAATACTTATCGGCTATGCTAGTCAAGCTATGCTGGTATAAACTTTGCCGTCTCTTTATTAGGTATGGATTTAGGTAAGAAACCCTGGTTTATTGATGACGTTCTTAAAAATAACAGGAAAGGTGAACTATGAAATTAGCAATGATCGGCTTGGGAAAGATGGGGGCAAATATGGTTCGTCGCCTCGTAGGTGATGGGCACGAGGTTATTGCCTTCAGTAAATCATCCACAACAGCGATCGAGCTATCACAAGAGCTTGAGAATGTTACGGCAGTGAGCAGTCTGGATGAATTGATAAATGCGCTCACTCCACCACGTGTTATCTGGTTAATGGTGCCACACCAGTATGTAGATCAAAGTATCGAATCTTTACTCGAAGCGGGAATGCAAAAAGACGATTTATTGGTTGATGGCGGTAACTCGAATTTTAATTTATCTAAACAGCGCGCAAATAATCTTCAGGCACTAGGTATTCACTTTGTTGACTCAGGCACCTCTGGTGGAATTTGGGGGTTAGAGAATGGATATAGCATCATGGCGGGAGGTACAGATGAAGCCATCTCCATGATTCGACCAGCACTGGAGTCATTAGCGCCAGCAAAAGATAAAGGGTGGGGGCATGTAGGCCCTGCAGGTGCCGGACATTATGTGAAGATGGTTCATAATGGTATTGAGTATGGAATGATGCAGGCCTTTGCCGAAGGATTTGAGCTCCTTGATGCCAAACAGGAAATGAATCTGGATCTGCAGCAGGTTTCAGAAATTTGGCAACATGGCAGTGTTGTCCGCTCATGGTTGTTGGATTTAATGGCAGACGCATTTGCCGAAGATAAAGAATTGTCTTCATTAAGTGATTATGTAGATGATTCAGGTGAAGGTCGCTGGACAGTACACGATTCTATCGATCTGGGCGTACCGACACCCGTACTGACCCTGGCGTTACAAATGCGTTATCGTAGCCGGCAAGACAGTTCTTTTGCAGGTAAGGTGCTTAATGCCATGCGTGCCGGGTTTGGTGGGCACAGCATTCGCCCAGTTGATTAGTAGCTAAGAGATAATTATGGAAAATGTTGCGATAAAACCGTGTATTGGTGAACCGACTGAGCCGACGAATATCGTTATCTTTGGTGCAGGGGGTGATCTAACCAGACGTAAACTGATCCCGGCATTGGTAAAAATGCTGCGTTGCGGGCTTTTACATCCAAAGAGCAAGATTATTGGGGTGTTAAAAGATCGCACAAAAGAAATATGGTTGGACTCATTGCGTCAGGGCATGCTTGATTTCGTACCAGAAATCGATATGAATAAGCAACAATGGCAGGAATTTTCTGCCATGTTTAAGATGGTCAGCGGGGATTTGGAGGAAGATAAAACCTATACAGATCTGGCCGCGTCGCTTGAATCTCTGGATGGGCACGTTAATGCCATGTTTTATTGTGCAGTACCGCCTCGCTGGTATACCACCGTTGCTGCAGGTTTGCACAATGTTGGCCTGGCTAACGAAGATGATGGCTTTAGGCGTGTAGTCATCGAAAAACCCTTTGGTATGGATTTAGAAAGTGCCCGGCAGTTAAATCAGGACCTGCAGGAGCTACTGGATGAATCACAAATTTACCGTATTGACCATTACCTGGGGAAAGAAAGTGTTCAGAACCTGTTGGTGTATCGCTTTGCCAATAGCATACTTGAGCCGCTCTGGAATCGGAATTTTATTGATCATATTCAAATATCCGCTGCTGAGTCTTCCGGTATAGAGTACCGTGCAAAATATTATGAAAAATCAGGCGCATTACGTGACATGATTCAAAATCATTTAATGCAAGTGATGACGTTAGTGGCAATGGAGCCTCCGGTTGAATTTACTGCCGATGCGGTTCGCAGTGAGAAAATTAAGGTATTGCGTGCTGTTCGACCTTTCAAAGCCGAAGGGATTAAGCAGCATTCTATTGCGGCACAATATGGGTCGGGTAATGCTGGAGATGAAACAATAAAGGCTTATGTTTCTGAGGATGGTGTTTCTCCAGATTCTGTTACTGAAACATTTTCCGCAATACGTTTTAACATAGATAACTGGCGTTGGCAGGGTGTGCCTTTTATTCTCTGGACAGGTAAGCGGCTTCCTGAACGCGTATCAGAAATAGTAATTCGCTTCCGAAAACCGCCATTCAATTTATTCGATACGCATGCCATCCCCCCGTTAGCTAATTTACTGATATTCCGTGTACATCCGGATGAAGGTATTGCATTGCGTATGAATGCAAAAATGCCTGGTTTAACAACCGAAACACAACGGATGGTAATGCGCGCACCTTATTCTGAAAACGGTGCAGATGTGTCGGATGCTTATGAGGTGCTATTACATGATGTACTTACTGGTGATGCTACTTTGTTTTCGCGTGCGGATGAAGTTGAGGAGTCATGGTCGATTATTGAGCCAATTTTAACCGCATGGAAAGATCGTATCTCTGTTGAGCGCTATCGCTCAGGTACCTGGGACGTGCCAGGAATGGATACGCTGTTCGAAGGATGTGTAAGTGGATGGCATAAACCGAGTTAATTAGCATGCATAAATGGCATGTTTATTCTAAATTTGATGATGCCTCAAAAGCAGCAGCAGATTTTATTGCGGACAACATTGAAGAAGAATTACAGAAAAAAGGTGTTTGTCACGTGATTCTTCCTGGGGGTAACACACCTGCAATTTGTTTGGCCCATCTTGCAGAGAAAAAATTATTATGGGAGAAGGTTCACTGGTACCTTGGGGATGAACGCTGTTACCCACGAGGCCATGCTGAACGTAATGACGTGATGCTTGATAAATATTTATGGTCTCGATTACCAGACACAAATATCCATACCATACCTGCTGAGCTCGGAGCGGAGTCTGCCGCAAAAGCATATCAACAAATAGTCAATTCTATTGATTATTTTGATGTTGCCTTTCTTGGTATGGGTGAAGATGGTCATACTGCGAGTTTATTTCCCGGTAATGAGGCATTGGTTGATACACGTACTGTGGTTCCGGTTCATGGTTCACCAAAACCGCCAGTTGAACGTGTTTCGTTAAGTATTGAAACGCTAAAAAGCGCTAAATGTAGAATTGTATTGGTGGGTGGCACTGCGAAAGCACCGGTTATTGAACGAATTAAGTCTGGTCAATCATTACCCATTAACAGTATTGGTGAAATTAACTGGTATGTTGATGAAGCTGCGGTTTCTGCTACTATCAAATAGTAAACTTTTCTATCTAATTGTGCGTAGTGCTAGTTATACGTGCATGTGCGGCGCAGTAAATTATGGTGATTATTGTTAACTAGCTATTTTTATGCGATTTATGCTTTTTTTATTATTTGACGTGGTATTTGTTTTTTACATTTGTCGACAATTATACTCAGGTGACGGAGGCTAGATATGAATATCCAGGAAGTACGTGAGCTGGCCAAGGATTACAGCATCAAAACAGCACAGATGAACAAGATGCAGCTAATACAGGAAATACAACTTTCTGAAGGCAACTTTAACTGTTTTGCCTCAGCCTATGACGGTGAGTGCGATCAAATGGAATGCATCTGGCGTAATGACTGTTTTGAAACGTCAAAAAAATTACATAGCTAGTGGCAGTATAGGTTAACGATTATCCAGCGCATCTTCATACAACTTAATATAGTTCTCTGCACTGGATCGCCATGAATAATCTCCACCCATGGCGTTAACCTGTAGTTTTCTCCATATGTCAGGTTTCTTATACAGTGCCACCGCATGCTGTATTGCGTGTGTGAGCGCTGTCGTGGATTTATCTTGAAGGACAAAGCCGTTTGCAGTGCCATTATCGATATTTCCTTCACTGGAATTGATAACTGTGTCTGCAAGTCCTCCAACATTACTAACGATGGGTAACGTGCCATAGCGCAAACTATATAATTGATTAAGTCCACAGGGTTCAAAAACGGAAGGCATCATATAGATATCGCTCGCAGCTTCAATTCTGTGAGCGAGTGACTCATCATAGCTAATAACAACTTTTAAACGATCAGGATATTGTTGGGCCAACTCAGTTAACTGTATTTCATAATGGGTTTCCCCCATACCCAAAATAACAAACTGGATTGGCATGCTTAGTAATGTTGGTAGACTTTCTAAAATCATATCAAGACCTTTCTGCTCAACAAGGCGACTTACCATTCCTATCATAGGTATAGATGTATCAATGGGTAATAATAATTCCTCCTGTAAATTGGTTTTATTGAGTACTTTTTTATCTAATGAATGTCGATTATATTTTTGCTTTAAATAATTATCAGTGCCTGGATTCCAGCATTTATCATCAATGCCATTAAGAATCCCGGTAAGATGTTCGCCTCGGTTCTTTAGCAGACCACTGAGGTTATAACCCTGTTCAGTTTCAAGGATTTCATGAGCATAGCTTGGGCTAACTGTAGTTATTCTATCAGCGTAAACTAGCCCCCCCTTGATAAAAGAAAGTTGCTCATAGAATTCAAGGCCAGTCATATGCCAGAGCCCTTCAGGAAGATGTAGATCAGAAAAGGTCTGTTTATCGAATAGACCCTGATATGCGAGGTTATGGATGGTGAAAATAGTAGCTGGCCTTTGATTATGTAAACTTAATAAAGCAGGAACCAGGCCAGACTGCCAGTCGTTACAATGCACAATATCTGGTTGCCAGTGTAACTGGAGTTTATTTAAGGAGAGATCAACTGCTGCTTGACAGAAAATCGCAAAACGAAGTGCA
>JAUVNZ010000131.1 GCA_030599435.1 Gammaproteobacteria bacterium
AAATTCACTGCCCATAAAAGGGCCAGATTTGTTGCTGGATGATATACGCTTTACGCGTTTTAAGGCTGGTAGGTAGAGCCATTGTTCATCAGGTTTAAGTGCATGGGTAAAACTCAGGAACGCTGTTCCTTTTACATCGCGTGGGGAATCAAAAATACTAAGCGCCTTATCGCCGTCACCCTTCATTTCCAATGTTTTGCTGTGTGTTTTGCGCGTACTTTCTTTGCCGTGGCGGTTCCGAAGTATCATGTCCAAACTAGCCGTTTGATCTTTCCAGCCAGTGTCTCTACGGTCAGCTTCTTTAGCAATGGCCAGACCTTTTTCTTCAGGCGTTTCCGCAGCTACTGTTTGAGTGTATACAGTGAAAGGGGAGAGGAGAGAAATTCCAATAATTAGTTTATATAGTTTGCGCACGAGCGGTCTCCTCAATGTTTTTTTCATCATTTGAAAGTTTAGGCATTTCTTTGTGGTCAAGTTTCATCAAAAGAGGCGGCAATAGAAGGAAATCCGCTAGCAGGGCAAAGGCAATAACAATAGCAGTTAATATTCCCATGCCCGAGTTTAGCTGGAAGCTGGATAGAGCTAACACAAGGAACCCGGCTACGAGCACGACCGATGTGGTGAATAAAGCCATGCCAACGGTACGAAATGCATAACGCACGGCATCTTCACTGCCTAGCCCTTTTTCTCTACGGGCACGTAAGTATTTACTGAGAAAATGCACCGTATCATCGACGACGATTCCCAGCGTCATTCCAGCGACGATGGAAAGCCCAAGGCCAATTTCGCCCACCAATATTCCCCATAGTCCGAAACCCATAGCGGCAGGAACCAGATTAGGGATCATGCTAATCAGACCAATTCTAACTGAACGTAAGGCGATAATAAGGATGAGTGAAATACCGATTAAGGCGAGAGTGGTACCCATCAGCATGCTGATAATGTTTCGTTTTCCTATGTGCGCAAACATCATGGTTGTGCCACTACTTTCTGCTTTGGCAAAGTGCGTTGTGTTGGCTTTAAGCCAGTTGTCAGCACGTTTCTCCAGGGCAAGTAATTCATTAGTGGACATAGTTTCCAGCGTGGCTGTGAAGCGAGTTGCCGATTTTTCCACATTGATCTGGTTGTTAAGATCCAGCCCGTAAGGTAATGACATTTCATATAACAATAAATATTGTGCAGACAGATCACGTTCATCGGGCAGTCGATACCAGTCTGGATCGTCACCATGTAGATTTTTATTCAGACGTTTCATTATGTCTGATAGCGTATTGACGTGAATGGTTTCCGGTTGGGTGCGATACCATTCAGAGAAAGCAGCCACGTCTTTTAGAAAACCGGGGTTACTAATGCCGCCGGGCTCTCCTGAGTCCAGCGAATAATCAATTATATAAAGTCCACTCAGGTTTTCAGTCATGAAGTCAGCATCTTTACGGAAGCTGACAGTTTCATCAAAATAATGGACAAAAACATCATTGAGTTCATTGCGAGGCACAGATGAAGCCAGCACAACGACAATGATGCCCATGCTCCAGATCAGCACTCGTTTTTTTGCGACCACGAAATTACCAAGACTTATCATGAAATGACTATCATCGTCTTTTTGCAGCTTAGCTCTTACAGGGAAGATCGACATAAATGCTGGCAGGAAGGTAACTGACAAAATAAATGAAACAACAACGCCGGCTGAGGTCATTATGCCAAGATGATGAAAGGGAGGAACATCAGCAAATAACATACTTAAAAAACCTATGGCGGTTGTGAGGCTAGCCAGAGAGACGGGCTGCATATTCACGCGAAGGCTTTCGACGATGGCTGCTTTTTTCTCACGACCCAGGCGCATCTCATGCAGCATGGTGACCAGAATATGCACGCAGTTGGCAATGGCTATCGTTAATATAATGGTAGGTGTAGAAGCGGAGGGCGGAGTAATGGGGAAACCAAGATGACCACCAAAGCCCATGCCGGCAAGAATCGAAAACATAATGACGAACAGCGTACCAACGGTACCAGTGAATCCTCTGATCATTAACCCAAGCGTGACCAGCATAAGACCAAAACTAATGGGAACCAGGGATTGCATGTCTGATTTTGATGCTTCAGAGAAGGCATTATTCATAAACACCATGCCGCTGAGATATATATCAAGATTAGGGAACTCGGCTTTTATTTCTGCTGCCAGGTTTCGGGAAAATGCAACTACTTCAGGTACCTCGGTCAATTTTTCACCGGGAAGCTGTATGGTGACATTGATGCCAGTGACGTGACTGCGATCAGGTATGAGTCGATTGAGCAGAATCGGTTCCGAAAGGGCAATTTTTTTAATGCTGCTGCGAGTATTTTCATCCAGTGTGATTTCTTCACTTACAAGATCACGGACCACTAAATCATCTTCATTGGCTTCGGTATGCTGGAAATTAGAAAGAGAATCAACGCGGATGGAATAGGGGATTTGCCATGCTTTTTCTGTGAGGTTTTTTATTGCAGCTAGAGTTTGCTCGTCGAAGGCATCGCCTGATTTAGGCGCCAGTATAAACATAACGTTGTCATTTTTAGTATAACTTGCTTCCAGTTCTTCAAAGGCCAGTAGCTGGGGGTTGTCGGCACTAAAAAAGACCCGGTAATCTGTTTTAAAGGCGAGCTGCAGGACGCCACTTGCTGCGACCAATACTAATAAAGTTGAGGCAAGAATGGTTATCCATGGATGGCTGATTACCCAGTTGGCATAACGAACTATGATTGTTGATTCCTTCATAGGTTTCTCTCCTGCTTCAGAATTAAATCTTGTTATTTAAGGATGCCGTTGAGTAATAGTTTTACAACACTATTTGCTTTTGATGTAAATTGTTCCAACGTGTAGATAGACATGAGTAATGGTGTGTTAAACATACTGATTGCTGCCGTAATGGCGTAAGCGGTGTCCTCAATGTCATCAATTAAGAATTCACCATTTTCTATTCCGTCTTCCAGTAGCTCAATGAGTTGGGTATGTTCAACACTCTTGTAGTCGTCAACAATATCCATCCGGGCTCCGCATATAGCAGTAACCATTTCATTCATTCGAGGATTTTCTGACCATTGGCCGTAGGTGTAATTTAAATTGCCCAAAACAATATCTTTAAGGCGTTTTGAAGCGGGCTCCTGTTTTTGTTGCACAATTTCCTGAATGATTGTGGTTTTGTTTGTAAGGCAACCACATGCGAGATTGGCACCAATATCCAGCTTGTTTTCAAAATGGCGGTACAGGTTAGCCGCTGACATTCCGCAGTCTTTTGCAATTTCTGCCATGGTGGTTTTGTTATACCCGTATTGGGTAAAACGCTCGCTGGCGGCATCCAGTATTTGTTGCTGGGTGTCATCTGAAATAATTTTGTTGGGTTTTGTTGTCATGGGAAGCACTATAGTTTCTACTTTGTGAATAATCAAGAAAATATTCACTGTTCATTATTCACACGTAACAGGAAGGGATATATGGGAGTAAAATACAATAATATCCTTATAAACAGATAGTTATAAAATTTTGATAGTGCTTATGTAAGAGGGAAACGCGTACCGGCTAGAAGTAACTCGGTTTAGCCAGCGTGAGATCGGTAGTGGTTTGGGTGGTTAACCCGCGCTACGGCTTGATGGGTGGTGAGCTAGTTTAGTTTGTGAATTTTGACTTTTTAGCCAGCTTTCAAATTCTTTTGCGGGTATTGCTTTACTGATTAAGAATCCCTGTGCAGTATCGCAACGTAATATTTTTAACAAGTCCATTGTATCGTTATCTTCTACACCTTCTGCTACAACTTTAAGTCCCAGGTTATGTGCCAGGTCGATAGTGGAACGCACAATGACAGCATCATTGTCATTCCTGACCATGTCGATGACGAAAGATTTATCAATTTTCAGTTCATTTACAGGCAGTCTTTTCAAATAACCCAGGGATGAGAACCCTGTACCAAAGTCATCAACTGCGATACGTATGCCCATGGCACTTAGATGACCTAATAATGTAACGGCATGTTCAGGATCTGCCATCATTGCATTTTCAGTTATTTCTAGTGTTAGTTGTTTAGGAGGGAAGCCGGTTTCTGCTAGTAGTTCTCGCACATGCTTAACAATATTTTCATCCTGTAAATTATGAGCAGAAAGATTAACAGCTATATTTAATTTGATTCCTTTTTTTATCCACGCATCTGCTTGTTGTATCGAATTTTCAAGCACCCAAACAGAAAGTTCGTGTATGAAGCCTGTTTGTTCTGCCAGTGAAACGATTTCTTCTGGGGGAACAAATCCATATTCCGGGTGATTCCAACGTAGCAGTGCTTCTGCACTGTGGATTTCATTTGTGATTATGTCACGTTTAGGTTGGTAGTGTATCTCCAGGTTATTATTGCTTACCGCATTACGCAGCTCTGCCATAAGGCCCAGGCGTCCTACGCTATGTCTGTCTTGACCGGAATCATAGAGAGCCCAACCTGTTGTGCTTTTCTTGGCTACGTACATAGCAATATCGGCATGCTGAATAAGCGTGCTGGCATCGTGTCCATGTTGTGGGAAAGAAGCTATGCCAATACTGGCACTGGTATAAAGTTGTTGTTTGCCAAGATGGAATGGGGCAGCTAGCGCTGCGGCAATTTTTACCGCTACTCTTGATGCCTGGGTTTCATGCGCAGTGGGTAGGAGTATGGCAAACTCGTCACCACCAAAGCGGGCAATAGTATCGGTTTCCCGTAATAGGCCCGCTAAACGCACGCCAACTTCTATTAATAATTGATCTCCTACAGGATGCCCCAGCGTATCGTTAACTTCCTTAAAGCGGTCAAGGTCCAGCATCAACAGGGTAAATCTTTCCTGATTGCGATTAGCTGTTTTTATTGCTATTTCCAGGTGTTCGTTGAGACGGTTTCGGTTACCCAGGTTAGTGAGTGCGTCATGGAGGGCATGGTATTCGAGCGCTGTCTGACGTGCCACCACCTGTTTGTGCATTGACGAAAATGCTTTTACCAGATCTTTGGTTTCCTGTACGCCACCTTTCGGGAGTTTATTTTCAAGATTACCATTTGATGCTGATTTTAGTGCATTACAGATGGTTTCTATGGGTTTTAAAACTGAGCGCTCAAGTGCAAGATAGCCAGAGGAAATAAGTGTTAGAGCTAGGATAGTGAACAACCATAAATCCTGAATTTGGTTGCCCGCAGCTCGAGATAATGCAGTAAGGTCATCCATGACAGACA
>JAUVNZ010000032.1 GCA_030599435.1 Gammaproteobacteria bacterium
CTGGAAAAGGCGATGGCGTCTTCGCCAGATTCTGCCAACACATGAAATTCATGGGAGGCATTGCCGCCAATAGAGCCGGTGTCTGCCTGTACTGGACGAAAGTCCAGACCCAGACGAGAAAATATCCGCGTATAGGTGGCATGCATAACATCGTAGGTTTCCTGCAGTGAGCTTTGATCGACATGAAATGAATAAGCATCTTTCATGAGAAATTCGCGTGCTCGCATGACACCAAAACGTGGTCGTGTTTCATCCCGAAATTTGGTTTGAATCTGATAAAAATTCATTGGCAATTGTTTGTAGCTGCGCAACTCGCGGCGACAAATATCAGTGATGACTTCTTCGTGTGTAGGTCCGAAGCAAAATTCCCGATTATGGCGATCATTCATCCGTAACAGTTCTGGGCCGTATTGTTCCCAGCGACCTGATTCCTGCCACAACTCGGCTGGTTGCACTACAGGCATGAGCAGTTCCTGTCCCCCAGCACGATCCATCTCCTCGCGAACTATATTTTCCACCTTGCGCAATACCCGTAAACCAAGCGGCAACCATGAGTAGAGGCCGGATGCCAGTTTGCGAATCATGCCGGCGCGCAGCATGAGCTGGTGGCTGATGACCTCCGCATCGGCGGGTGTTTCTTTGACGGTGGCTAGTAAAAATTGTGAAGTGCGCATAGTGGCGGTTTGTGTCCTGATAGATTGATTTCAGGACACAAATTGTAACCGTCTTGCCCCCAAAAGGGGAGCAGTACAGGATATCTATCGGTTTGAACTGTCAGCCTGAGTTGCCAGGAATAATTACAGATTGAAAAAAAGGGGCCGAGGCCCCTGGGGTTCAGGTGAGGTTTACTCGATAACCTGTGCATTGGAAACAAATAAGATCTGGTCGAAAGTGCGATGTAATGATTTACTGGTGAAGTTGTTCATCACTGCCGCATCGGTCCATTTTATGTTCTGTTGTGGTTTAACGCGCATCATGGAAGCTGCAATCCACATAGGCTTGCCAGTGCCGGCATCAACTTTCATGTAGGTATATCCAGCGGCATGCATCATCTCCGTAACTTTGCCCTGCTTGGGAAGATTTTTAGCAGCAGCAATGGCTGCCTGTTGTGCAGGTGACAGCTGTCGTTGGCCCGTTTGTTGGCCTGATTGTGCAGGTGCCTGTGATTCTGGAGCTGCGGTTTTGGATTGGGTTGTTTGTGCTGTTTGTTTATTGTCAGAATCTGAGCAGGCGGTTAGTGAAAGACAGGATGCAAGACCGAGTGCACAAACAGTGAATACATTTCGACAATTCATATGTGGTTACCTTTAAATATTTTCCCTTTGATCAATTCAGGGTATCACAGGGCGGTTGGAGCGGCTATAAAACGCATGGAAAGGTCGATGGCCTGGACGTTTTTGGTGATGCTTCCTACCGATATAAAATCTACGCCGGTTTTGGCAATGTCGCGTACTGTTTCCAGGCTTACTCCGCCAGATGCCTCCAGGCTGGCTCTGCCCTGGGTGAATGCCACGGCTTCGCGGAGTTTTGGCAAACTCATGTTGTCCAACAGTATTTGGTTAGCACCACCCTGTAATGCCTCTCTTAATTCGTCCCTATTTTCTACTTCAACCTCGACGGATGCTTCCGGATGGTTCATGTGTGCCTGAGCGACTGCCTCAGCAATGGAGCCTGCAGCATGGATATGGTTTTCTTTTATAAGATAGGCGTCGAACAGCCCTTTGCGGTGATTGTTGCCGCCACCGCAAACAACGGCATATTTTTGTGCAGTGCGTAGGCCGGGTAAAGTTTTGCGGGTATCGAGAATGCGAGTTGTGATACTAGTATTTATTTTGGATATGGCATCCACATACTGACGTGTCTGCGTGGCAGTACCAGAGAGTGTCTGTAAAAAATTCAATGCGGTGCGTTCACCGGTAAGTAAAGTGCGAGAATCTCCGTTTAAGGTACAGAGCACCTGGTCTGAATCTATTTTGTCACCATCATTAGCATGCCATTCAATATCAATTTTTTCATTGTGAGTCTCCCCTAGTTGGTGAAAAACTTCATCAAACCAGGCCGTACCGCAAAGTATGGCAGTCTCACGACTAATAACTTCTGCTATAGATTGCGTTTCTTTGTGGATGAGTTGCGCGGTAATGTCCCCAGTACCGATGTCTTCGGCGAGTGCTTGGGACACTACCTGTTTAATATCGTCTGGAAGGAATGTGCAGCTAGTCATCTCGTTTTAAAACTATTAAATGATAAGTCTTGTAATGCTCAAATACAGCCTGTGTACGGAAACCAGAGAAATATTTATATTTTTGTTTTTGGAGTTTTTTACCAAGAAACAGATTAAATATTTTTTTAATCAGCCCGTATGTTTTTGGGTAATTTTCCGTTAAATATCGATTGAGTGTTTGGCTAGCAGGAATAAGTTTTTGGGTTAGTGTTTCATCCACCAGTTTGATGTTTGGACTAACTTTTTTCGTAATGTCTTCGTCGAGCAGTAGTGTAAACGGATGATTCCCCAGATCGGCATAAAATTGGTCCATACGATGGCCTCCACCAAAGCTTTTATCACCCGGTTGACCATCACCATCGTGTTCGGTTTTAAAAAAATCACAAATGACGACCAGGCCGCCAGGTTTGACGATGTGCGCCAGTATTGGGAATGAGGCCGACATGGGGATGTATTGGTAGCTTTCGCTAAACAAGGCAGCATCGTAATAATTGTTGTGTTCATCTATGGGGAATTGTTCAAATGTGGTTTCAAATAAACGTGCTGGGCGTTTGTTCGAATCAGGATCCATAGCGGTGGAACACTTTTCCAGTCGGTCACGGACCTGCTCTGCTAATTTGGGTGCTGGTACCAGACCATCGGCAAGAAATCCTCGGTTTATAAGCTGTGCAAGAATGTGGCCAGTTCCACAACCAATATCGATAACGCGAGTATTGCCACCTTCAGCTGAAGGCAGGGCAGACACAATCATATCGGTATAGCGCTGTTGGGCTTCGGCCAGGTTACTCAGGGACAGAGTCAGGTCATCTTCCCAAAGGCC
This sequence comes from Gammaproteobacteria bacterium, assembly GCA_030599435.1. The sequence goes on from JAUVNZ010000032.1 coordinate 3,042, forward strand.
ATAATGTAAATCGTCCACCCCCAGAAGTTGTTGGCCAAGCACCAGGCCCAGTTCTTTGCTACCCATTTTTTTGTTTTTTACGGCGTTTTTTACAGATTGGTTCACAAGTAGAATCCCACGGCAGTTTTTGTCTATTTTCTGTATTTTTGCGGAACGATCAGTAAAACGGCTCTATTTATGATTTTAGGGCGCCACCGCGCGGCAGATATTAATGGGTTAGCCGTAGGTAGACAAGAGCCAGACAAGCCTAACCGCTTATTAAGTACGGTTATTAGCCATTTATATTGCGCTAAAAATCATGTGTTTTGTATCACAAATACTGCACCAAAAAGGGCAATTGAACTACAGCTTGGGCGGCGTTGTGCCGAAACTTACTAATGAGATAAGCATAGTTGTATTCGGCGTGTAGAGCAGACACATCAGTACGCCATAACTTTATGATTGAAATAGAGAATATAGCCTAGACAGCTAACCGAGGTGATTCGATGCAAACTAATAAATTATTGTTTTTAAGGAAAATCCATCGATTTATAGTTCCGACGAGTCTTTTATTGTTGGTGGTCCCTCTATGGGCTGCAGACGATCATCACTCCCATGTCTCCGAATTTAGTGATCCGGCTGTCTTCGCAAATGTACCGGATGGCTGGAATTCAAAACCGATCAAACATATAGATAAACATCCTGATGCTGATTTGGTGGTCTCTTTGGGCCAACAGAGTTACCCATTATTCAGCGATTTAATTCCTGATTACGCCAGGTCAAACAACCTGAAAATTGTTGTCAAGCAAGGAACCTGCGGCATTACTTCAGGACGATTATCGAAAAAGAAAATAGATGTTGGGGCCTTTTGCTGCCCGCCGGGGAAAAGTGACCGCTTACCGGGATTGAAATTTTATTCATTAGGCATCGCTCCAATCGCGTTAATTGTAAATACAAAAAATCCTTTGAGTAATGTGAGCTCGAAACAAGCCAGGGAAATATTTAAAGGCGATATTTCGCGTTGGTCAGAGATAGATTCCAACAATAACCAGTTGATTAAACCTGTTGGTAGGTTACATTGCAAGAAACGCCCGGGTCATTGGCGATCACTGATAAAAAACGCTGATGATTTCAGCTCGCGCATATTTGAAGTAGGTGTTATCCCAGATATGATCTCGCAAATTTCACGCAGTGCCAGCAGCATTGGATGGGAAACTCCCTTGATGGTGGAATATCATCAGAAAAAGGGCAATGTAAAGATTCTAAAAGTTGATGGCCACTCACCCTCTGAAATTGATTATGTGTTGACTGGAAAATATCCGCTGTATCGTAGTTATACGTTGACTGCCTGGGAGAAAAAAAGCAAAACCAATCAGGAGGCGATAAAATTAATTCGTTACCTTCAGAAACATATTGAGAAAGTGCATAAAGAAGTTGGTTTTATTCCTGTTTCGCGTTTGAAAGATGCAGGCTGGAGATTTTTGGGTGATGAGCTTGTTGGCGAGCCAGAAGTCAATCAGCAAGCAAAAAAATAGTAATCATCATTAATAAACAATAACTGTTAATAACTACTTATAACTATAGAAGAAGGTTTTTTAGTGTCATTGCGAAATTATTCACTCACGTTAAAGATGCTTTTGCTAACAGCAATGGTAGGTATAGTAGTGTGGACATTTTCTGATGCGCTTCAAACATCGACCCTAAGTAATGTCTTTCGTGAAAAATTGTCTGATCGGTTAAGTCAGCAGGCTGAAAAACAAAGAATATTGTTTGACCGTTATGTTAAAGGACATCACACCGCAGTTAAGTTATTTGTTTCTACAATTAACATAAGAGATTATATTGACAGTTCTGCCTGGGGTGGATTTGATAAGGATAATTCTGATTCAGAAAAAGAACATCCAGTAAAGTTTTATAATAAACCGCCACCCTGGTTGCCACAACTTTCTGTTTTGCGCAATTTTATTCAACCACGCAACTTAATGTTACTGGATCAAAATGGCCATGTTCGTGAAGTTTATCATACGGGTAAGGACAAATTACCAGAAATATTGCTTGAACCGTATGGCGTTTTATTAAATCTAAGTCGTGATCAGGGATATTTAACAAATATAAATGGAGCACCATATCTTGTTGCATCAGAAAATATCATGGGTGAGGATGGCGGAATCAAAGCAACATTAATGTTGGCATCTCCTTTAGATGAACAGTTCCTGATTGCATCCCAAAACTCGTCGCTTTCAGACTCCAATGTTATTGCGCTGATCTCCGAGCAAGAGCCGGTGATTTTTGTTAGTAGTAACCCCTCGCTTGTGCCTGAGGGTAGTTATCTGAGCGATTTAAAAAGTCGCTACCTGACTATAGGCCAGGGATTTTTTGACTATGGAGCTGCCGACATTGTTGTAGAGTTAGTTTCTTTCGTTTCAACTGACGAAATAAAAGCTCTCACAAAGGAAGTAATAAAAGAAGAGCGAACAGTGCGTGTGTTAACCGCGCTATCATTTATTTTCACTTTTTTGCTTCTGATGTATTCCGTGACACGCCGGTTACAGAAATTTACAGCATATGTTGTTAATTTTTCAAAAAACTTAAATCAGGATAATCCTCTGGAGGAGACCGGGGGGGATGAAATAGCAGTGCTGGAACGTAACTTTAACCGACTCGCAGAAGCGGTAGAATCAGAAACAGCAGCGCTTGAATATCAAGCCTTGCATGATCCCCTCACAGAGTTGCCGAATCGTAAATTAATTAATAATAGATTGCAGCAGGAAATTCTGCGAAGTCAAAGAAGCAATAAACCGTTAGTGTTGATTATGAGTGACTTAAATCACTTTAAGGAAATTAATGACACCCTGGGGCATCACGTTGGAGATATTGTTCTGCAACAGGCGGCAACACGTATATTTCGAACTTTTAGAAAAACGGATAGCGTGGCTCGTTTGGGTGGTGATGAGTTCGGTATTTTGTTACCAGAAACAAATCTTGAGCAAGCAAAAATGCTTTCCCAAAAGGCTGTTGAGGCCTTTGAAATTCCGTTTGTTATTGAGGGAAATAGTTTGAGTGTCGGGATAAGCATGGGGTTAGCGGAAAGCCCGGTCCATGGTGATGACGTGAATATACTCGTGCAGCGTGCTGATATCGCAATGTATATTGCGAAAAGAAGTAATTTGGGCTTCAGTGTTTATGACCCAGATCAGGATACTCACAGTATTGGTCGTTTGGCCTTAATGGGTGAATTCAGGGAGGCGATTGAAAGCCATTCGCTGGAACTTATGTATCAGCCTAAAGTTGATGTGCAAACAAGCAGAATTATTGGTGCAGAAGCTCTCCTGCGCTGGAACCACCCGACGAGAGGCAATATAAAGCCGGACGAATTTATTCCATTAGCTGAACAAACGGGTTTGATTAAACCATTAACGTCCTGGGTGTTGGATAAAGCTGTTCAGCAATGTATGGAGTGGAGAGAAGTCTGGCCTGACTTTAATATGTCTATAAATTTATCAGTTCATAATCTTCATGATGTTGCATTGCTCACGCAAGTTCGAGAAATGGTTACACAAAACAACTTATTGGCGTCATGCATTACTATGGAAATTACTGAAGGTGATATTATGACGGATCCGATTCGAGCTAAAGAGATACTGGAATCTCTAAGCATGATGGGCGTCACTTTATCGATCGATGATTTTGGAACGGGGTATTCTTCGTTAAGCTATCTTAAACAATTGCCTGTTGAAGAAATTAAGATTGATAAGTCGTTTGTATTAGAAATGATGAACGATGAAAACGATGAAGTTATCGTAAAAGCTACTATAGACCTGGCACATAACCTTGGACTTAAAATTGTGGCCGAAGGCGTTAAAGACCAGAAAACATGGGACCGGTTGAAATCATTAAATTGCGATATTGCTCAGGGCTTCTTTATTAGCAAGCCAATAACAGCGGATGAGTTTTTAGATAGACAGTTGACTGATAACTGGCCCAGGTGTGTATCAGGGATTTGTAAATAACAAACTCTCCCTGTTACCTACGCCAGCTGATCATCGGCCACAAAATATTTAGGATCTTCAATCACGTTTACTTCCACCAGATCACCAGCTTTGGTCAGTAATTTCTGACACTCAGGACTTAAATGCCGTAGGTGCAGGCGTTTTCCAATTTTAAGATAACGTTCAGCAAGTGCGTCAATGGCTTCTATAGCGGAGTGATCGTAGACGCGGGATTTTTGAAATTCCACGATCACATCATCCGGATCATTCTTTGGATCAAAAAGATCGCTAAAGTTTTTTACCGAAGCAAAAAACAGCGGGCCTTCCACTTCATAAATTTTACCGCCCATTCCATTGAGCATGGTTGTAACATTAATGTGTTTGGCGTGCTGCCATGCGAAGACAAGTGCGGAAACGATAACACCGACTACCACAGCGATAGCCAGATCTGTTGCAACAGTAACAGCTGAGACGAGAATAAGAATAAAGGCATCGGCGCGTGGTACTTTGCCAAGTATGCGTAAGCTGGACCATTCAAAAGTACCGATAACCACAATGAACATAACACCGACCAATGCAGCAATGGGAATTTGTTCAATCAGGCTGGAAGCAAAAAGAATAAAAGCAAGCAAGGCTAAGGCGGCAGTAATGCCGGATAACCGACCTCGACCACCAGAGTTTACGTTGATCATACTCTGCCCGATCATTGCACAACCGCCCATGCCGCCGAAGAAACCCGTGGTGATATTGGCGACCCCCTGTCCAATACATTCTTTATTACCGCGCCCACGTGTGTCGGTAAGTTCGTCAATTAATGTAAGCGTCAAGAGTGATTCAATCAGGCCTATAGCAGCGAGGATGATCGAATAAGGCAAAATGATCCACAAGGTCTCCAGAGTGAATGGAACTACAGGAAGATGGAAGTTTGGCAAGCCACCGGCGATGGAAGCCACATCGCCCACGGTTTTGGTTTCCAGTCCCAGACCAATAACAATTAGACTTACCACCACGATGGCTGCGAGCGAAGAGGGTATGGCCTTAGTGAGCTTGGGCAGGAAATGAATAATGCTCATGGTGAGGAAAATCAATCCCAGCATTACCCATAACGAAGCGCCACTCATCCACTGTATGCTGCCATCAGGGCTGGGTGTCTGAAAACTATTTAATTGCGCCAGAAATATCACAATCGCCAGGCCGTTAACGAAACCCAGCATGACCGGATGTGGCACCATGCGGATAAACTTACCCATATGTAAAACGCCTGCGCTAATCTGGATAAGCCCCATCAGTACCACAGCGGCGAACAGGTATTCCACACCGTGGTCAGCTACCAGAGCGACCATCACCACGGCCAGGGCACCAGTGGCACCAGATATCATGCCCGGGCGGCCACCAATGGCTGCGGTAATTAGCCCTACCATGAAAGCAGCGTAAAGTCCCACCAGTGGCTCCACTCCAGCCACAAAGGCAAAAGCAACGGCTTCTGGTACCAGAGCCAGTGCGACTGTCAGGCCAGATAAAATATCATTTTTAATATTGCGTGTGGGCGCAGCGTGGGGTTCAAACATGGGAGCCTCGGTGTGATGTAATGACGCACTTGCTTATGGCAACAATCTTTTGGCAACAATAGTGCAATAGTGCAACAGGAGCGCGGATTTTACAGGAGAAATATGGGACTCGATAGGTTGTTTCTTATACAAAAAGATTTAGGCGCCTATACAGTGAGTGTATTAGGGGGTGTAGTTAGCGGAAAGCTTGCGTAATATTATGTTCTTGTTGAAATAAGTAGGAAAAATAACAATGGCAATGATCCCGGAACGTGATCAGCAAGTACGTCAGGCACATGCGACTCTGATTCATCAGGTTGTCAAAGCCTGCCAAAATCAGGAAGCAGCAGTTGAATTGAAGGCTGTGTTAGATGTTGCATTGCAGCAGGGCTGGAATGATCTGGTCAATACTATTCAGCTTATTGTGAAAGGTAACCGAGATGCATCCATGCTTAATGTGTTGGACGAAGAAGACTCTGTAATAATTAAATCAATTCTGGATGGATTACAAAATCCGGAAACGCTTCCCGATATTGCTGAGCAAGGGGATGCCACTATGGCCGCCCCGGGTCTGGCGCAAATAATTCATGCTGCTGGTGCGGGTGATGCGCAGGCCCTGCAGGCTATCTCCACGATGGCGGAACAAATGACATCTGCTCCTGGTGATATGGCACGGTTGGGTGGCAACATAAAACGCCTGGTGGATGGAGAACGTGATGCTGATATTTTGTGTAAGGGGATGGGACCCAGTGGAGAGCAGTTAATGCTTAATCTTATAGACGAGCTAAATAAGCTTGCCCCACAATAAAAATGAGGAGGTGTTAAATCGCTGATTAGTTTTTAGTAAATTTTTCGACAACCACTTCTTTGTACCGAACCTGGTGCTGTCTCCTCCTTAGAGCCTATTATCAGCTCTATACCTCTGTTTTTCTTATGTTTATCCCTATTATTTTATTTCGAAACTGACAGGTTTTACCCTTAAGAATCATATGGATTAGCCGCTAGAGCTTATTGGAGGCTTATGTTGTGGGCGCGCTAGATTAACTGTGTGCGCTTCCCAATATGACTGGAAATCAACGAGTAAGCAAAAAAGGTAATATTATGAATAAGTTAGATAATATTTGTTTTTATATAGCTTTAGTAGTTTGCATTTTTATGTTGCCCGGTACGGCGGTTGCGAAAGAAATGCCTCTCAGCCCTGATTCAATTAAAGGCACCACCAAGGTAAATGCTGAAGGTGTTATTGAATTAGTGGAAAAGCATGACAATCTGATCATGGTCGATTCCCGCATTACAGCAGATCGAAAACAGGGTTACATTGAAGGCTCAATTGGTTTGCCGGATATTGATACCAGCTGTGATTCTTTAGCCAAAATTATCCCGAAAAAAAATAGTATGACCTTATTTTACTGTAATGGCATCAAGTGCGGCCGAAGCGTTAAGGCCAGTAAGATTGCCGTCGGTTGTGGTTATAAAAACCTTTTCTGGTTTCGTGGTGGTTATGCTGAGTGGCTGGAAAAAGGGTACCCGGTTGTTAACAAAAATTAATGATTTGTTTGAGTCGATTACCAGGGATGGTAGCTTTATAAGGTTGTATGCCTAGAAAATATAAATCTTTACGTAATATTCTGATCTCTATCATTCTTTTGATGGGGCTGGTTTCGGCTGGCCTGATTGCAGTGAGTGAGAATATTTTCCGTAACCTGGTGCGCGAAAGTGAACAGGTGGCCTTGTCTGACCTGGTCTGGTTAAAGGTAGACGATTTTATAAATGAACATTTTGATAAAACCAAAAAGTTAGGGCTCAGTTTACAAGGTGAACCGATCATTCGAAAATCAATTAAAGATGGTGAGGTTGACACGATATCAAAGTTGCTCAATAGCCAGTTTCATCAGTATTTTGTGACTGCAGGAATCATCGATCTAAAAAAAATATATGTATTAGATAAAAAATACAATTATCTCGCAGAGTCTACAGAGGTCGTTAGGAAAACTGGAGCCAATCGCTTGCCGTGTACGAGTGTTTTGTCGCAAGCCAAAGCTCGTAAAGGGGCGGCAAGACTCAGACCGACTTATTCTTTTTGTTCAGAGGTTAACCAACGCTACAATTTTATTACAATTGTGCCCATTGGTACGTTAAGTCCAAAGGGTTACATTATGTTGTTGACCGATTTCTCATCTGTTTTGAAAAATATAGAAAGAGATTTAGGAATACCAGTTCTATTGCGTTACCCCGATGGTGTAGATGCTTATCAGTCCGAAGCCTGGAATGAGTTAGGAATGTCTGAAGCCCATATAAGCGTCGAGCATAAACTGAAGGATGAGAATGGAAACGTCGTACTTCAAGTGTTTGTCAGACGAAATGTCGCGGTTTTCCAGCAGCAATGGGATAAAACTGGTTTGTATGTCCTATTGGCTTCGATTATTTTTATATTGTTAGCGGTCATTGGTTCGTTGTTTGTTTTAAGAAAGGGGCTGCATC
>JAUVNZ010000326.1 GCA_030599435.1 Gammaproteobacteria bacterium
AATCTCTGGCGAAAAACACCGCATGGATTGGTTTCACTAAACCAATATATCACTCATGAACCACTTTCAGACCTGCAACTGGAACAAAATACGGTATACGCTTTAGGCAATCGTAGCGGCCTTATGGCCATCAACATAGATGACCCAAAATCGCCTCGCCTGACAACTCTATACCCAGCCACCGGCAAACATACTCGATTTGAAATAGCTCAGGGTGCTGCCTTCTTTGCCGGAGAGTCACGTTTGGCATCCGTCACTTTATTACCGTCAACTGCATTAACATCAACTTTGTTGCCATTAACAAGCATCACGCACCCAAACGGACCAAACGAAATCGAAATCCACCTGCCGGCCGGGCTACCCATTGGCCAATATCACCTCCTGGCGACAACCGCTACTGGCCAACAGGAATTGCTGCCAAATGCATTAAACGTACAATTTTCAACCTCAAACCGGGGTAAATCCTCATTGAAGACCATGCGACAAATGCTCAAAATGCCCTTAAAATCACCCACAGCACCCTAAATCTGCTACCTTTCTATCATCCTGGAATCATCAGTTGGACAGCATGTAGAGTGCTTTTTTTAGCCTGAGTGGCAAGGCGCAATGAGGCGGAATAGCTAGCTATTCCAACGATTTGGAACGTCGCCAATCACGTTAAAAAATGTGCTATACATGATGTAGCAGCTTTTTTGTCCACGGAAGGACTTATGCTGCGTAGCACAGGATGTGCGAGAGCAGCTAGCCAGGAAATGAACTACACCACGATTAGAATGTCTTTTCACGTTAATAACTTAGGACTAATTCCAAGCGGTCAACTGGTGAATCTAGGATTATGACAGACGATCTTTATCGCGAAAATCAAATTCTGCGACGCAAGCTGCATACCTTTCTGAGCCAGGCTCGCGAAAACGAACAAAAGATGCGGCGTTTTCAGGAGCAGGAACTTCGTCTAATCAGCACCGCCTCGCTCACTGAGTTAGTACAGCGTGTTCTGTTTAATTATCGTACTGCTTTTGGATTAGATGTCGTCAGCCTGGTTCTGCAAGATCCTGAATACGAAATTCAGCGCATTATGGAAGAAGAAGGGGTGAGGCTGGATGAAATGGAGCAGCTCTGTTTCCAGCATGAATCAGACAATCTCGACAATTTGTTTGGTATATCAGCAGAACCTCAGCTAGGTCACTTCCATGTCAGGGATCATCAATTTCTATTTGCACAAAATTCCATAACGCCACGCAGCGTCGCACTGTTGCCCCTGGTGCGCTATGGCAACCTTATTGGCAGTCTCAATCTGGGCAGCGAAAATGGTACACGTTTTGTTGAGGGCGCAGCCACAGATTTTCTTCAGCGCCTGGCAACCATTGTGGCTATTTGTCTTGAAAACGCCACCAACCTAGAACGTCTGAAACGAGTCGGGCTCACTGACTCGTTGACCGGCATCAACAATCGCCGATTCTTTGACCAACGGCTTATTGAAGAAACAGCACGCGCACAACGTACTAACGAACCCCTGGCCTGTTTATTTATGGACGTTGATCACTTTAAAGCGGTCAATGACCAGCACGGCCACCAACTAGGGGATCAGGTGTTGCGAGAAATTGCTGGACTCATTCGAGAGCAACTACGCGCCAGTGATGTGCTAGGTCGTTACGGTGGCGAAGAATTTTCCGCCCTGTTGGTCAATGCCAATAGTGAATCTGCTATGGAGATTGCCGAACGTATTCGCTCGGTCATCGAAAAACAGTCTTTCTCAACACCTGAAGACCAGTTAATGTCCGTCACCATCTCAATTGGCGTCGCCACTCTATCAACGGAATCTGCTGATATAGAATCAGAAAAACTTTCGGAGGACCTGGTGGAGCGTGCCGATCAGGCTGTTTACCAGGCCAAGCATAATGGTCGTAATTTGGTCGTACTCGCTGACGTAAGCTGCCTGCTAACAGGAGATACCGCTGCCAGCCGTTAAAACGGGTGGATCATAATTCTATGAATTGTTAGCGTCGGCGGTTGTTTCGGCCGCCACCGGTTCGCCCCCCACCTGAGCTCCTGCCACGATTATTACCACGACCCTGGCCTGCCGATTGTTTATGGTGGCTACGCTTGCGTTCAATTCTTACTGGTGGCTTGGGTTTAACGATTAGCTCCGCAGTAATCTTACCTTTCGGGATTTCATGTCCAATGAATTCCTGAATATCTGATAATGAGAACGCATAATCCTCACAGGCAAAACTAATAGCATCCCCGCTGGCTCCAGCACGAGCGGTACGGCCGATGCGATGTACATAATCTTCCGCATCCTGTGGCAAATCGTAATTGATAACATGGCTGACAGCCGGAATGTGCAGTCCACGTGCGGCTACATCGGTGGCCACCATAATAGCCAGTTTGCCTTTTTGAAACTCATCCAGCAGGCGCATCCGTTTATTTTGAGGCACATCACCTGACAACAGGGCAGAGTTAAATCCATTGCCTTCGAGAAAGCTCCAGATTTTTTCCGC
>JAUVNZ010000071.1 GCA_030599435.1 Gammaproteobacteria bacterium
CAGAGTGGGCGGGTATAATGATCGGTTGAATATGCTGTATTTGCCCCCAAATTTGTTTGTCAGGGCATGATAGGTAATAGAAAGTAGAAGAACATTAGTTGTCAGGAGGCAGAAATGCCAATTTATGAGTATGAATGCACGGCATGTGGCCATCGTCTGGAAGCGATTCAGAAGATGAGCGACGATCCTCTGGTGGATTGCGGTGCCTGCAATAAATCCGCTTTAAAAAAACTGGTATCTGCGCCGGCCTTTCGCCTCAAAGGTAGTGGTTGGTATGAGACAGACTTTAAGGGTGGTAACAAAAAGAATGTCGTTAAAGAAAAATCTGACAGCAGTTCGACGAAATCTGATAGCGGTTCAAATAAAAAGAAATCTTCTGGCGGTTCGAGCAGTTGATCTTCGCGCCAATAATGAAAACTACACACTCAAAATAAAATGAAAAAATATCTTATTGCCGGTCTTTTGATCTGGGTGCCTCTGGGTGTGACCGTTATAGTCGTCAAATTGTTGGTGGGCATGATGGACAATACCCTGCTCTGGTTGCCTGAGAAATACCAACCTGACGTATTGCTGGGTTTCCATGTGCCCGGTATGGGGGTGGTACTGGCGGTGATCATCGTCCTGGGTACCGGCATAATTGTGGCTAATCTATTTGGGCGCACGCTGGTCCAGTTTTGGGAATCTATTCTGGCGCAGATCCCATTGGTGCGTACGGTTTACATTAGCGTTAAACAGATTCTGGAAACGGTTTTATCCTCCACGCACTCGTTTCGCAAAGTATTGTTAGTGGAATATCCCCGTAAGGGTTTATGGACCCTGGCTTTTCAGTCGGGCACTACTCAAGGTGAGGCGCAGGCAAAGACTGGGACGGAGATCGTCAATGTGTTTATTCCCACCACACCAAACCCGACCTCCGGTTTTTTTATCATGGTGCCCAGGGAAGATGTTATTGAGCTGGACATGAGCGTGGATGAGGGCCTGAAAATGATTATATCTGCCGGAGTCATGGTGCCTGACTGGAATCCTGATGGGTTACCCAAAGCTGAAGAAAAACAGGATAAAAAGGCCCTCGCTGGTCAAACACCTGAGAAATCAGACTCTTGATCTGGGGGCTATCTCAGGGTTTACAGCTTGCAGTTTTTGCTTGCAATCCTCACTTGCAACCTTGGCTTGCAACAACAGGGCTCAAACCGTAACATTCCCGCCTTTCCCCAAATTTGGATAGACGTACACAGACATACAGGACAGTAAGCCCATGCGCAGCCATTATTGCGGCCATATTAATGAATCTCATATCGATGACACCGTCACTCTCTGTGGCTGGGTGCACCGCCGCCGTGACCATGGTGGGGTGATTTTCATCGATTTGCGAGACCGTGAAGGCATCAGTCAGGTGGTCTTTGACCCTGATACTGTTGAGGCTTTTGCCTCTGCAGAGGGTGTACGCAACGAGTTTGTTCTGAAGGTCACCGGGCGAGTTCGCGCACGCCCTGAAGGTACTGAAAATAGCGACATGCCTACCGGTATGGTGGAAGTGTTGGGTAAGGAACTGGAAATACTCAACCGCGCCGAGACACCACCGTTCATGCTGGATGTGGATGACGAGGAGATATCAGAAGAGCACCGTTTGCGTTATCGGTATATTGATCTTCGTCGTCCGGCTATGTATCAAAGAATGAAGTTCCGTTCCGAGGTGGTTCGTGTATTGCGTAATGCCTTAGATGAAAAGGGTTTCCTTGATATTGAAACCCCCATGTTGACTGCCGCGACACCCGAAGGTGCTCGTGATTATTTGGTGCCGAGCCGTACCCATCCGGGTCAGTTTTTTGCTTTACCGCAGAGTCCCCAATTGTTTAAACAGTTGTTAATGATGTCCGGAATGGATCGTTATTATCAAATCGTACGCTGCTTCCGGGACGAAGACCTGCGCGCCGATCGTCAGCCAGAGTTTACCCAGCTGGATATCGAGACTTCGTTCATGGACGAGGAAGAGTTGATGGCGCTGATGGAAGAAATGATGCGTGACATTTTCTCCCATGTTTTAGAAGAAGCTTTACCGAATCCGTTCCCGCGCATGTCTTATGCCGAGGCCATGCAACGGTTTGGTTCTGATAAACCCGATTTGCGTATTCCGCTGGAGCTGGTGGATGTGGCCGATCTTATGCAGGACGTGGAATTCAAAGTTTTTGCTGGTCCGGCCAAAGATCCCAATGGACGCGTTACTGCATTGCGTTTGCCTAAGGGCAACGAGCTGACACGCAAGGAAATTGATGAATACACAAAGTATGTTGGTATTTATGGTGCCAAGGGACTTGCCTATATCAAGGTCAACGAACTGGCCAAGGGTCGCGATGGATTGCAGTCACCTATTTTGAAATTCCTGCCTGATGCCACTGTTGAAGGCATTATGAAACGTACCGGCGCAGAAGATGGTGATCTGGTTTTCTTCGGTGCGGACAAGGCCAGTGTTGTTAGTGAAGCATTGGGTGCATTGCGAGTAAAACTTGGCCACGATCGTGGCATGGTTGAGCGTGGCTGGAAACCGCTGTGGGTGGTGGATTTCCCCATGTTTGAGAATGATGGCAAGCGCTGGAATGCGCTGCATCATCCCTTTACTGCTCCCAAAGAGTCCGATCTCGACAAGCTGGAATCCGATCCTGGTAATTGTTTGTCACGCGCCTATGACATGATACTCAATGGTACTGAAGTCGGTGGTGGCTCACAGCGTATTTATCGTCAGGAAGTGCAGGCCGCCGTATTCCGTCAACTGGGGATATCTGACGAAGAAGCTAACAAAAAATTTGGCTTCCTGCTTGATGCCCTCAAATATGGTTGTCCGCCTCATGGCGGTATTGCCTTTGGTCTTGATCGCCTGGTGATGTTGATGACAGGCGCCAATTCCATACGTGAAGTTATGGCTTTCCCGAAAACACAAACTGCCGCCTGTTTGCTTACCAATGCTCCTTCCATGGTGGATAATACCCAATTGCGTGAGTTGGGTATTAAATTACGCAAACCCAAGGTGGAAACCCCGCCTGCTGAAGGCGATACAAAACAGGTTTAGACTCGATTTTTCATTCTTGCACCCCATATCTATAGTGTTAACATCAGCTAAACCATTTAAATAGATTCCGGTTGGAAGAGAAGTTTTATGTCAGCAAGTTCCGTGTCAGTACAAAAAGAAATGCAAGACTTCACCTCCCTGGGTGAAGACGAAATTCAGGAACGCATTGTTGCTGCTAAGGCGGCACTAGGCGATCGGCTGATTATTCTCGGCCACCATTATCAACGCGAAGAAACCTTTCGACATGCCGATGTCAGCGGTGACTCGTTGAAGCTCTCACGTAGCGCAGCAAACTCCAAAGCTGAATATATCGTTTTCTGTGGTGTGCATTTTATGGCTGAAGTGGCGGATATTGTTTCTCGCCCAGAACAGATAGCTATTCTTCCCGATTTGGCAGCTGGCTGTTCTATGGCCGACATGGCCAATCTTGCTAATGTGGAACGAGCCTGGCGCGAACTATCCGAAGTGCTGGAGCCCGACGAACAAATTACGCCGGTTACTTACATAAATTCAGCTGCTGATCTAAAAGCTTTTTGCGGTTCCCATGGTGGCATAGTCTGCACTTCCACTAATGCGTCTCATGTTCTGGACTGGTCTTTTACTCAGCGCGAAAAAGTATTGTTTTTCCCTGACCAGCATCTTGGTCGCAATACTGCATTCACTATGGGCATCCCCCTGGAAGAAATGGTGGTCTGGGATTACGATTTGCCCATGGGTGGACTCACACCTGAACAAATTAAAAATGCCAAAATGATTTTGTGGAAGGGTTACTGTTCAGTGCATCAGTTGTTCAAACCGGAATATATTGATCAGTTCAAGGAGCAGCATCCAGAAACAAAAGTTATATCTCACCCTGAGAGTTCTTTTGAAGTTTGTCAGAAATCTGATTATGTCGGTTCTACCGAATACATTATAAATACAATTCGTGATTCGGAACCGGGAACGCGTTGGTTAGTGGGTACAGAGTTAAATCTGGTTAATCGCCTGCACGAACAGTTTAAACACGAAAATAAATCAGTTCATTTTATGTCTGGAACCGTTTGTATGTGTTCCACCATGTTCCGGATTGGGCCTTCCAGTTTATTATGGATACTGGAAAATTTGCTGGAAGGTAATGTAGTTAATCAAATTAAAGTTTCGCCCGAAGAAAAAGAGCAGGCATTGCTGGCGCTTAATCGTATGCTGGAAGTTTCGCCCTGATTTAAATTCTCTTTGCTTGCAGAACTAGATATGCCTAAATCTGAAACCGTAGTGCTTGTTCACGGAATCTGGATGACCGGGCTGGATATGTCCCTGTTGCATCACCGGTTGAAGTTGTGTGGTTTCAAACCCGTTCAATTTTCCTATCCCACCATACGATGTAGCCTCAAAGACAATGCGACAAAGTTGCAACGTTTTGTTCGACAGCTTGAAGAAAGTAGTGGAGCAACCTCGATTCATTTCATCGCCCATAGCCTGGGTGGCTTATTACTCAGACAGTTTTTTCACGACTATCCTGATCAATATCCAGGTCGTGTAGTGACATTAGGAACGCCTCATCAGGGTAGCCAGGTAGCGCGACGTATGGGGTGTAATCCTTTTGGGAAAATCCTTTTGGGAGAAAGTTATTCTAATGGCTTGCGTGGTGATGTTCCGTCATGGAATGCTCAACGGGACATGGCCGTATTCGCGGGTAAAAAGAGCATGGGCATCGGGCGATTAATCCAGTCTCTACCCAAACCAAATGACGGCACTGTTGCAGTGGCTGAAACTTATCTGGATGATGCGAAGTTGCATCGGATATTCCCAACGACTCATATGGGGTTGCTTGTTTCTAGTGAAGTGGCTCAGGCAGTGTGTGGTTTCTTACGCAAAGGAATATGAATAAAAATAGTTTTTATTGCTGGTCGAACTGATAGGTATTACGATTTCAAATAATAAACAAATGTTTTACGTGCAGGATTTTATTTTCCTAAAAAATGAATAGATGTTGAGAATATGACTAAACCTACTGTTGCGATATTTGGTATAGGTCTGATGGGAGCGCCCATAGCAGTTCGTTTGCTTGACGCAAACTATAAAGTTGTCGTGTGGAATCGCACGCCATACAAAACAGAATCTCTGGCTCAAATCGGTGCGCTGGTGGCAGAAACGGCCGCGCAGGCTGTGCAATCTGCTGATGTATTAATTACCTGGTTGGCTGATAAGGACGCGATTCAGGAGGTGTTGTTTCCTGCAGAGCGCGCCAGTTTGCTGGAAGGTAAAACCATCTTACAAATGGGGACCATTGGTCCTTCGCATAGTCGGGGAATAGAAGATGCTGCTATTGCCCACGGCGCAGAGTATCTGGAAGCACCCGTATTGGGCAGTATTCCCGAGGCTATTAAAGGTACGTTGCTGGTAATGGTGGGCAGCACTGAAGAACAATACAAACAATACTTACCATTATTGAAAATTTTTGGAGAAAACCCAATCCATATTGGTGAAGTTGGGCAAGCCGCCGCGATGAAGCTGGCCTTTAATCAACTCATCGCAGGCCTAACCGCCAGCTTTAGTCTCAGTCTTGGGCTGATACAGGAAGAGGGTGTAAGGGTAGAACAATTTATGGATATGCTGCGTAACTCAGCGCTATATGCCCCCACTTTTGATAAAAAGCTCGTACGAATGCTAGAGCGAGACTACGACAACCCCAACTTTCCTGTACGCCATTTGCTGAAAGACACCGACCTGTTTCTTGATGCTGCTGCCGAGCACGGTTTAACCGCAGCCTGCCTGGAAGGGGTGCGAGATACCGTGGCTATCGCTCAAGCCAAAGGTCTTGCCGATGTTGACTATTCGGCTATCAATGAAGTGATTAACCCGTCCCGCGAGGGGTAACCCTGTCCGCACTCTGGCGGCGGTGATAGAATGACGCCAATTATTAAGACGTATTAAATATAAGCATTGGGGAAGTCATGGCAGGACACAGTAAATGGGCCAATATCAAACACCGCAAAGCGGCCCAGGATGCCAAGCGCGGCAAAATTTTCACCAAGCTGATTCGCGAAATTGTGGTCGCAGCCAAAATGGGGGGTCCAGATCAGGATAGCAACCCCCGCCTGCGTGATGCCACAAGTAAAGCGTTAAGTGCCAACATGAAAAAAGACACTGTCGCCAACGCTATTAAGCGAGGTGCGGGTGCTGGCGAAGGTGAAAACTACGATGAAGTGCGTTACGAAGGATACGGCCCCAATGGCGTGGCAGTGATGGTGGATTGCCTTACCGATAACCGTAACCGCACCGTATCCGAAGTGCGTCATGCTTTCACCAAGAGCGGAGGTAATCTGGGTACCGATGGTTCCGTCTCTTATCTGTTTACCAAGCAGGGCATGATGACTTATCCCAGTGGTAGTGATGAAGATACGATCATGGAAGCCGCCCTGGAAGCAGGAGCAGATGATATTGTGAGTAATGATGATGGTAGTATCGAAGTAACAACTGCGTGGGAAGAATTGACCACGGTTAAAGAAGCCATGACTGCTGCTGGACATGAGCCAGAAACTGCCGATGTTTTTCAACAAGCTGCAACATCGGTTGATCTGGAACTAGAAGATGCAGAAAAGGTAATGCGTCTTATCGATATGTTAGAAGACCTTGACGATGTGCAAAGCGTACATACCAATGCTGATTTTTCCGAAGAGGTCATGGCGCAGTTATAGCGCCCTGTAGTGAATAGGATATTCCAATGAGCATGATTCGTATTCTTGGTATCGATCCTGGCTCACGGTTTACCGGTTTTGGTGTTATCGAAAGCGATGGTAAAAAATCCAGTTACATTACCAGTGGTTTTATTCGTGTTACCGGAGAAACCTGGGCCGAACGCCTTGGGGTAATTTTCGAAGGTATTACCGAGTTGGTAACAACTCATCAGCCTGATGAAATGTCCATCGAAAAAGTATTCATGCACCGCAATGCGGATTCAGCTCTTAAGTTGGGTCAGGCGCGAGGTGCTGCGATATGTGCAGTGATTACAAACGAAGTCCCTGTACATGAATATACCCCGGCAGAAATAAAACAGTCTGTGGTGGGTAAGGGTAATGCTGGAAAAGAACAGGTACAGCACATGGTGCGAGTATTGTTAAACTTGCCTGGTAATCCGCAGGAGGATGCGGCAGACGCATTGGCCGCCGCACTTTGTCATGGCAATACACGACAAACCGTGAGCTATATGAAAGATTCGATGCAATCTCAGCTAGAAAAAAACGCGGATCAGACCTAATGTTGATCGAGCTTAATATTAATCGAGAGGAATCATGATAGGTAGATTGCGCGGCACCTTGCTGGTAAAACAGCCTCCCCAAC